>JAAYHH010000104.1 GCA_012735435.1 Bacillota bacterium
GCATGATCTCATATGGTCTCACCACAGCTCCACCTCCTCCCTATGGACATGGCCCCAGGACATACCTGGAGCAGGGATGGCCATGGTAATTATACCACTGACAACCCTACCATGCAACATGGCTGGCGTTGAAGATGCCTTCAAACATTGAACCGGATCAGCATGACATCTCCATCTTGAACCTCATAATCCTTTCCTTCGGAACGCAATATACCAATTTCCCTAGCCCGAGAAAAGGATCCTACTTCAAGGAGTTCCTCAGCAGAAAGGACCTCAGCCCGAATAAAGCCCCTCTCCATATCGCTGTGGATCCTGCCGGCCGCCTGGGGGGCCTTGGTTCCCCGGGGCACTATCCAGGCCCTAGTTTCCGGACCCTTAATGGTGTAGAAGGTCACCAAGTCCAGCTGCTGATATGCCGCCTTAACCAGCCGATCCAGCCCAGAATCCGGTATCCCCAATTCCGCGAGAAACTCCCGGCGTTCTTCCTCCTCCAGCTCCTGAAGTTCTGCCTCCAACTGGGCAGCGACAGCTATACAGGCTGCTCCTTCTTCCCGGGCCGCTTTCTCCAGCTCCTGGTAGTGTCGGCCGGAGGGCCCGCTGTCCTCACCCCTTATGATCTCAGGCAGCTCTTCACCGCTAACGTTGGCACAATAGAGCACCGGCAGGGAGGTAAGAAGCCGGTATTCCTGCAGGAAAACCCTTTCGTCTTCCTTCACAGGGAAAGTGCGGGCAGCAAGCCCCTGACTGATATGTTCAATCAAGCGCTGGATTAGCTGGGATTCTACCTTGTACCTATCCTCGCCGGTTTTCAGGTAACGGGAGACTTTCTCCTGGCGTTTTTCCAAGGTTTGAAGGTCTGCTAGCAGCAGCTCTGTTTCAACGATGTCACGATCCCTGAGCGGCTGCAAATCCCCTTCCACATGGCTGACATTGTCATCTGCAAAACACCTAATGACATGCACCAGCGCGTCTACCTCCCGAATATGGGCTAGAAACTGGTTCCCCAAACCCTCTCCCCGGCTGGCACCCCTGACTAAACCGGCAATATCTATGAACTGAATGACTGCCGGTGTGAGCTTCTCAGGGCGGACAACATCGCCGATCTGCTGCAGGCGCTCATCGGGGATAGGCACAATCCCTACATTGGGTTCAATGGTGCAGAAAGGATAATTGGCCGCCGCGGCCGCAGCCTGGGTCAAAGCATTGAAAAGTGTAGATTTGCCCACATTAGGAAGCCCGATAATACCCATGGAATACATATTACTACTCCTCTCCCTCACCATCGAACACGTTCACCAAATTTTCAAAGGGAACCTGGGGGACCTGCTGTCTTCTGGCAGCTATCACAGATTCTCCCGCACTACCTTTTTCACAGCACGCTCAAATTTCCTCCGGGGAAGCATAACCACTCTGCCGCACTGAAGGCACTTGATGCGAAAATCCATGCCAACACGCATAATCTCCCACTGATCGCCGCCGCAGGCATGCTCTTTTCTCATCTGGACAATATCTCCTAGTCGATATACAGGCAGCATTGGCGCCCCCCTCTCCTCTTGTTTCCGCAGTGCTGCCCCTCTAACCTTTCCTGAACAAAAGGGCAAGTCGCTCCTTTTATTCTACAACACCGGCAGCCAGATCCTCTTTGGCTGCAGCTCTGTCGGGCTCCGGGTCCTGGCCCCTGCCGGACTCAGAATCCTGGCGAATAACCACAACCTGACGGGGATAGGGCGATGTGATGCCTTCCTCGGCGAATTTCTTGAGGATTGCTCCCCGTATCTTCCTTTCTATGCCCCACTGCTGCATGGCTTCGGCCCTGGCAAAGACCCCAATAACAACTCCCGTCTCAGTTAGATCGCTTATACCAAGAAGGGTTGGGCCTTCCACCAAACCGGGCATTTCCGACTCCCGCAGTTCCTGGAAGAGGTCCTCCAAGATCGCCAGCACCCTGTCCACGTCCGCATCATAAGAAACGAGGACATTAAACAAAACCCGCATGGCTGGCCCCATATTATTGGTCACCTGCTGAATCAGGCCGTTGGGAATAATATGAAGGGCTCCGCCCCGATCCCGAAGCTTGGTAACCCTAATTCCCATTTCCTCTACGATCCCGCTCACATCTCCTATTTGCACAAAATCACCGACGGCGTACTGGTTCTCCATGAGAATAAAAAACCCAGTAATTACATCCCGGACTAGGTTCTGGGCACCGAAACCTATGGCCAAGCCGCCAATCCCCGCAGTGGCAATGATAGAACCTGTAGGCACCCCTAATCTTTCCAGGATGGTCATAGCGCCGACAAAGTAAAGGAGATAGCGGACAGCGCTGTTCAATATGTTCATCAGGGTATGGAGGCGCTTGGGGTCACCGTGGTTGCCTTTCGCTACTTCCCGCTCAAAGAATTTCGTAATTATATAGGTGGCGACCCTGACTGCGATTCTAGTAATGGCGACAATGACAACCACACTGATCAGGGTCCTTATGATATATGGCAAATTGGCAATTGCGCCTCCGACGGTAGTGCCGTTTAGCAATCCTATCCCCTCCAAACCATTATTCTTCCTTCCACCGGGCGTATGAGCCGAGGATCTTGAGAAAACTGCTGCTCGCGGCCACCGCTTCTATGGCCGCAGCTGTATCGGGAGCAGTCTTGTGTCCGGCAATATCAATAAAAAACAAGTATTCACCTAGAACACTCTTGGCCGGACGGGATTCGATTCGGGTTAAGTCGATACCCCGGCTGGCGAATTCCCGCAGCTGCTCGTACAAAACCCCCGGCCTGTTTTGCCGAGGTGAAAAGACAATGGAAGTCTTATCATCGCCGGTGGGATGGCTGCAGTCTTCTTTACCGAGGACGCAGAACCGGGTGGCATTGGCCCGGTTATCTTGGATATCCGAGGCCAGAATCTCCAGTCTGTAGAATACAGCTGCTGCCGCATTGCCGATGGCCGCCCACTTATCTTTACTCCCGGACACAACCTTGGCCGCCTCCGCTGTGGAACTGGCAGTAACCAACTCTGCCTGGGGCAGATTTTCTTGCAAAAAGGTCCGACACTGGCCTAAAGCCTGGGGGTGTGAGATAACCTTTTCAATATCTCTTAGGTCCATGCCTTGCCTCCCCAAGAGATGATGGCGAACGGAAATGATAATCTCCGCCGCCATCTTAAGATCAACCTCATGGGCAAGCATATCCAGTGTTAATGCCACCGGCCCCTCCAGGGAATTTTCCAGCGGTACCACAGCCTGATGGATTTTACCGCTATCGGCAGCCAGGATAAGCTCCATGATGCTGCCGAAGGGCTGCAGCACAACTTCCTGGTCCTCCAGCCGAGCCCGATACAGCCCTGCGGCCTGCTCAGAAAACGTCCCCCGGGGCCCAAGATAACCAAGAACCTTCGGTCTGTTACTCATCCCGTGCCTTAGCCTCCATGTCCTTTCCACCTTGCCAGCGCACAACGGGATGTCTAGCTGCCAGGGTTTCATCCAGTCTTCCCACTACTGTGTGATATGGAGCTTTCTGCAGCTTCTCCGGGGATTCTTCGGCTTCCCTAGCAATAGCCAGCATAACGTCGATGAACTCATCAAGGGCAGCCTTTGTTTCAGTTTCTGTCGGCTCAATCATCAAAGCCTCTTCGACAATCAGTGGAAAGTACACAGTGGGGGCATGCATGTCGTAATCCAGCAGCCGTTTGGCGATATCTCTAGCTGTAACCCCATTGGCCTTCTGCCGCTTTGCCGAAAGGACAAACTCATGCTTGCAGATGCGGTCATAGGGAAGTTCGTAAGCCGACTTCAACTTGGCCATCAGGTAATTGGCCGCCAGCACCGCATCTTCACTGACCTGCTTCAGGCCCTCCGGTCCCATGGAAAGAATGTAGGCATAGGCTCTCACCATTACCAGGAAGTTACCGTAAAACCCTTTGATTTTCCCTATGGATAGGGGCCGATCATAATCTAGATAAAACTCATCGATGTTCTGTCCGGTACCAGCTAGATCAACAGACTTCTGCCGCTTCTCCACTACCGGAACAGGCAAGAAGGGTACCAAGTCCTCCCTTACAGCAATGGGGCCAGACCCGGGTCCACCTCCCCCATGGGGTGTAGAAAAGGTCTTGTGCAGGTTGAAATGAACAACATCAAAGCCCATATCCCCCGGCCGGCACTTCCCTAAAATGGCATTGGCATTGGCGCCGTCGAAGTACAACAGCCCCCCTGCCCCGTGGACTATCTCGCTGATGGTCAGTATGTCCTCCTCGAAAAGTCCGAGGGTATTGGGGTTAGTCAGCATTAGGCCGGCGGTTTTCGGTCCGACCACCTTGCGCAAGGCATCGACGCATACACTGCCCCGTTCGCTAGAAGCTACCTCTACCACTTTATAGCCGCACATGGCAGCACTGGCGGGATTTGTCCCGTGGGCAGAATCGGGGATAATGATCTCATCCCGATGGCCTTCACCCCTGCTTTCATGATAGGCCTTAATCAGCATTAACCCCGTCAGCTCACCATGGGCACCCGCCGCCGGTGCCAAGGTGGCCCTTTCTAATCCGGCAATCTCACACAGATACTCTTCCAACTCATACATCAGCTGGAGTGCACCTTGTACCGTGGCCTCCGGCTGATAGGGATGGAGGCTGGCAAATCCCGGGTATGATGCCAGATCCTCGTTAACTTTGGGATTGTACTTCATGGTGCATGATCCAAGGGGATAAAACCCGACATCGATGCCGTGATTCCGCCGAGATAAGTTGGTAAAGTGTCGGACTACCTCCAGCTCGCTTAACTCAGGTAAGGGTGCCGGCTCTGACCGCAGGTATTGATCTGGGATCAACTCTTCCAGTGACCGATTGGGCACATCTAGTTCAGGCAGAAGATAGGCCCGTCTACCGGGTGCGCCTAGCTCCATTAACAGCGGGAAATTCTTCTGGCCAGCCATTACCTTACCCCCTTTAGCACCTGAACCAAGTGCTGAATTTCACTGGCAGTTCTAGCTTCCGTTACGCAGAAAAGAATGGCATTTTCCCATTCGGGACGATCGGGATACATCTTCGCCAAGGGAAGCCCCCCGATTATTCCCTTATCCAGTAATGCTGCATTGACTTTAGTCCAAGGCACAGGAGCCTTGACTGCAAACTCGTGATAATACGGTCCTTCGAAAAGCATTTCCCATCCCGGCAGGGCGGTTATCTGTTCTGCAGTGTAATGGGCCTTCTGAGCGCACTGGAGAGCTACTTCCCTTAGCCCCTCTTTGCCCAGCATCGCCAAGTAGATTGTCCCCATTAGCGACGAGTGGGCCGCATTTGTGCAGATATTAGACGTAGCTCTGTGCCTGCGGATATGCTGCTCCCTGGTCTGCAGGGTAAGGACAAATCCCCGATTGCCGGCCTCATCCCGGGTCTCACCCACAATCCTTCCCGGCATCCGCCTGATGTACTTCTCCTTCGCAGCCATAAAGCCGAAACTCGGTCCGCCAAAGGCCGGCGGATTCCCCAAAGGCTGGCCGTCACCCACCACTATATCTGCACCATAGGCAGCCGGAGCCTTGAGTATTCCCAGGGATATGGGATTGACACAAGCTGCGAACATCGTCGGGACATCTTCCAGGAGAGCACCGATTTCGTCAACGGGCTCCAACAGGCCGAAGAAGTTTGGCTGCTGGACCAATACAGCCGCTGTATCCTTTCCTAAATACGGTCTCAGCGCTTCCGGATCGGCGGTCCCTCGATCTGTGGGCAGTACCACCAACTCGGCCCCCACAGCTCTTAGATAGGTCTCCACCACTGCCCGGTAGTCAGGATGTATACTCTCAAAGGCGATGACCCTGCTGCCGTTGGTGATGTTAATGGCCATTAGTGCTGCCTCTGCCAAAGCAGTAGCTCCATCGTACATGGAGGCATTGGCAACATCCATCCCTGTGAGGCTGCAGATCAGTGTCTGGTATTCAAAGGTGGCCTGCAGTACCCCCTGACTGATCTCTGCCTGATAAGGCGTATAGGCAGTGAGGAATTCAGCTCGGTTGGCCAGATGGTATACTGCCCTGGGAACCAGATGTTGGTACACCCCAGCCCCTAAAAAGGAAGTATGGGTATCTAGAGAAATGTTCCGATCGCCCAACTCCTGCACATGGCGAATCAATTCGCTTTCGGTAAGGGGTTGGGGCAGATCCAGATTTTTCTGCAACTTTATTTCCCGGGGAATATCTGAAAACAACTCCTCAACTGACTCCGCACCGATGGCTGACAGCATTTCCTGCCGCTCCCCTGGAGTCAAGGGCAAATAGGGATAACCCATGCTCTTCGCTCCTTCTTTCAAATTGCTGCCGGCTTACGCTTCCTTTTCCAACAGCTTTTCGTACTCCTCCGCAGACAGCAGCCCATCTAATTCGGCGTCTGTCTCGGGAGAAAGCTTCACCAGCCACCCCTCGCCGTAGCAATCATCATTGATCAACTCCGGGCTGTCTACCAAGGCCTCATTTACCTCAATAATGGTGCCTCCCACTGGAGCATAAATGTCTGACACAGCCTTAACCGATTCGATAACCGCCAAGCTCTCGCCCTTTTTGTACTCTGCTCCTACCTGGGGCAGATCGGCAAAAACAATATCTCCCATTTCCCCCTGGGCATATTCGGTTATACCCACGATGAGCCCATCATCAGTTACCTTTACCCATTCATGGCTCTCGGTGTACTTCAGATCAACTGGCACCTTCATGTTCAGTTCCTCCTTAATCTTGTTCTCAGTTCTCTAGCTAACGGTATCCTTAACCCGGGAGGGTACGAAGGGTAATGGAGCAATTTGTGCCGCCACTGCTTTGCCCCGTATGATAATCTCTAGTGGCGTACCCGTCTTAGCCTGGGAAATGTCTACATAAGCCAAACCGATAGCACGGTTTAGGGAGGGTGAAATACAGCCGCTGGTAACTTCCCCCGCGGGCTGGCCGTTTGCCTCGACAGGATATCCTTGGCGGGCAATCCCCCGGTCCTGCAGCATAAAACCTACCAACCGCCGGGAATTCTTGCCCTTACCGGCTGCCAGTGCATCACGGCCGATGAATTCCTTGTCGAGCTTCACCGCCCAGCCGAGTCCAGCCTCCCAAGGAGTGGTAGACTCATCGATGTCGTTGCCGTACAAAGTGTATCCCATCTCCAGCCGCAGCGTATCCCTGGCTCCTAGACCAACTGGCTTCAACCCCAGTGGTTCAGCCAGGGCCATAAACCTTTCCCACCAGAGGGGAGCATCGGCTGCAGGCATGTAGAGTTCATAGCCTATTTCCCCCGTATACCCTGTGCGGGATACCATCAGTTCTCCATTATCCCCCAGCAAGCGAAATGCCATATAAGGCAGATCCAGTACTTCCAGACCTACTGCCTCCATAACCTTGGGTGACGCGGGCCCCTGAACTGCCAGAATGGCCCTTTCTTGTCCCACATTTACGATTTCCACCTGGCCTTGGTACGGAGGTTCATTGGCTTTTTTCATCAGCCACTCCACGTCCTTGGCTGTGTTGGAGGCATTGACTGCCAAAGTCACATAATCGGCGTGTCGGTATACTAACAGATCATCAATAATGCCTCCTGCTTCATTACACAATAGACTGTATTGAACACGCCCCGGAGCCACCTGTACAATGTCATTGGTCAATACCCATTGGGCAAACTCCAAGGCCAGCGGCCCTCTTATTTCTACTTCCCCCATGTGGGAGAGATCAAACAATCCGCAGGTCTGCCTGACAGCCAAATGCTCATCAATAATCCCCGTATACTGAACAGGCATCTCCCAGCCGCCGAACTCAGTAAATCGAGCCCCCAAGGCCCTGTGATGGTCGACCAAAGGGGTAACTTTACCGGACATGATTAAACCCCCATTCTGCAGTCCTCCCGGTCTTAGACCTATACTGAGATCACTAATACCAGTCAATACAATACTTGTGTAATTAGGTAAAAAGGGGATTTTTCCCTGCTATCCCCACCGAGTGGAAAGAGATTTGCCCAGCCGCACCTCTAGGCTCAAATTCCCATATCTTAATACAGGGATGACCACTAAGCCATGAAAAGAGGGAATCGCTGTGTGCTGGATACTGCAGATACTGCTCAATCCCTGGCTCAAAAGGAGCCGCCGTACAATTGTTATTATTCGAAAGCGCCGCACTGTCTAGTCTAATAGGCAGAGCTTGCCGGCGATAGCGAATCCGGCAGCTGTTGGAAATGTTGAAACCGGCCCATCAAGGGCCGGAGGACTTTATACTTCCCGCCGAGACCGGATTTCCTTTAGCCAAAGAATTTGCTATGCATCCTCTCCCTCAACAACCGGCGGACCCTGCCTGATGACTCTGTCTTGGGGCCAATAAATAGTCCGCTCCACAAGTTCTTTCTCGATCATCTGATCACCCATTTTTATGGTCCGCCAGAGGAGTACTTCATAGCCCTGGCGGCCCCGTCTTTCTTCAATGGTGACCCCGGGACCCAATGCCGGGTCAATCTTGGTTATTACCTTCGGGTGCAGCACCCTTACAATCTGGCTGTCTAGTTCAATGGAACGTTCCGGGGGAGCATCAGAGAAAATCCTGATGGTTAGCCGATCTTCATCAACTCTAGCTCTCAGCAGTACTCCATAGGGAGAGTTATTGCGGAAGGTCAAATCCATATAGTCGTAGGCTACAGCAGCATCTCGCCCTAGGGGTACATAGGTAATCGGGAGGGAATGGGGCGAGCGGGCAACCACATCAAGGCCGGCTAGAAGGACTGTATTGTACAATGTTGTGGAAACCTGGCACACCCCGCCGCCGATCCCCGGCAGCAGCTCGCCGCCGATAATAACCGGTGCAGGTTTGTATCCATCGGAATCCAGCCTGGGACCTACCTGGCGGTTAAAACTGAACATTTCACCGGGCTTGAGCAGTACACCATCTAGGCAGCTGGCAGCTAAGCGAATATTGTTGACCCGATTGAGGTCCGTGGCATCAAAGGTAGTAGTGTACTCAGCTATACAGCGCCGCACCCGGAGAGCAAGGGCATCCTCTGTGCTAAAATCCGGAATAACCAGCTTGGGTCGTAGAACTACTTTCCGATCATTAGGCCGTGTCGAAGCAGCTATTACTTCTTCAATTAGCTCGGCAATGTCTACCTTTTGCCCAGGAACTCCCGGGACAATTTCGATTACGTCATCTTCAGTTATTGTTATCCGGGCGTCAAGGGGAGGGATGTTTGCTGTGACCGCTATTTTACGGAGGGCATTGGTTAGTCTTGCTTCATCTACCGAGACAATGAGGGGAATGTCCCAGCCTTCCAATTGACTTTGATAGTGCTCTGCCAGCTTGCGCAGGATATTTCCCTGCCTTCCCACCTGGAAGGCTGCCAGCAAAATACTTTCGAGGTCCGGTGTGATGCCGATATCGTGGGGGAAAAGCCGCCATTCCATTGAGTCATGGACGATGGTGATGGGCCTCTGGACAATCTCATCCAAATGGCCGGATAGGTAAGCAGCTGCTTCCTGAATGGTGAGACCGCCGACATTAACTGAGGCCACCTTCACGCCTGACACTATAGTGTCGCCGGAAAGATAGGAAGTTACAAATGCATATCCCGCTGTTGATACACAGCCGATGATCATCGCCGCAACCGCCAGCAGTAAAACAGGGCGCCTTAAACTGATCACGAGATACACTCATGAGCCCTCCTTCCCGAGCAAAGCCCCTGGTGAGGCCGCAGCCGCTGTCTGCCGCCCAACGCTCCGCTGTGCTAGAAGGCCTGGAGCTTCTGTCTTTGACCTTGATTAGGTTTTGGCTCTATAAAGAAGCAGCAACACTATTAATGCTGCTATAAACAACCAGGCCATGGGTTTTTTCTTGCCCAGGGGCGATTGGGCCAGTTCCCGCCGGGCCATCACGCTCTGCAGTCGGTTAGCTTGTTTTAGGTGTTCGACTGATTTATGTATATCACCTTTCTGCTTGTAGACGACACCGAGGTTATGATGGGCGGTGGCATAGTCTTCATCATACCTAAGTGCCAGTTGATAGTATTCAATGGCTCGGTCCAAATCACCCATTTCCCTGTAAATATTCCCAAGGTTATTATATGCTTGCACATAACTCTCATCAACGGCCAGGGCTTTTTCGAAATAATCTTTTCCCTGCTCTAAATTACCGCTGCCGACAGCGATAACTCCGAGCTTGTTGAGGACAAAGGCCGATTCACCCTCTAGCTCCCTTAAAGCATCCAGCTCGGCTCGGGCTTCATCTAGTTGTCCCAGTTCCACCAAGCGGTTAATCCGAAACTTTTTCTCGGTTATCTCGTTATTGATAGGCATTAGGTTTGCGGCACTGGCGGCTATGCCTGGCCTAACTCCTCCCATTTTTGCCCTTATTATATCGCACTGACAGCTGGTTCGCTAGGGAGTAGTTCTTCTCCCGCAGCGTTACTTCCGCCTTCTGGCAGAACGCCACCGGCGCCAGTAATATATGACTATCTGCAGTCCGTAGAACCAACCTAAATAACCGAAAAAGGGATAGAGCAGTTCGATGAGTGAGCTAAAGCCAAGGAGCGAAAGGCCAAAACTCAGAGCCAGGAGAACACCTAAGAGGCCCGGCTTGGGATTTTGCCCCAGCCGTTTGACGACTGCGTATAAATTGGTTGCTGCTGTAGTAAGCATGGCGAACCAGATGATGACTCCATAAACACTGCCTATGCCGGGACCGGCCTTAGAAGCTATCCAAGCCAGAGGCACTGGCATCTGGGCTGCTTCGTGGCCGGCATCCCAGATGGCAAGGCAAGAACCAAGGAGCATCAATCCCAAGGTTAAGCCTCCCGCCACCCCTCCCCAGACTGCCCATTTACGCCGAGGCAAGGAGGCAGCCAGAGGTGTACAGGCAGCAATACCCAGCATGGAATTATAGGACAGGTAAATAATAGCACCAAGCCACCAATTGGGGACCAAAGACGACGGAGTCGAAGACCACAAAGCCAGAGCTTCTGCTTGCAAGATTTTCTTGGTCCATAGGCCGCCCAGTCCTAGCAAACCCAGGCTGGCAGCGGCCGCAGCCATAACCGGCACCAGGCATGCATTGAGATGAAATACACCTTCGATACCCAAGTAACAGCTGATACCGGTGATTACCGCAGTTGTCCCCACGCCCGATAACGCCGGCAGGCCCCACTGCTGTTCAGCTAGTGACCCGGCCCCGGCAAGCATGACTCCAACACCAGCCAAGAGAAAACAGGTAATGACAATGTCGTAGATTCTTGCCCAGGAGGGATTGCTGATTGTCGCCAGCAGCTCCTTATATGATTCTATCCCCAGCTCTTGAGCTGCTGTGAAGCTAAGGGCGCCGATCACGGCAAACCCCAGCATTACAACAAGGATCCCCAAAATACCCCAATTTCCGTAGATAACGAAAAAGGTTAATGCCTCTTGCCCTGACGCAAAGCCGGCACCCACAACAGCGCCAATGTATGCGGCCGCCATCTGCCGCTGCCTGCTATTCACAAGTATGAGACCCCTCTCATATCAGCCAACCCCTTGAGCAAAGTCTCAGAGGTCCATTGTTACTACATGTATAGACGAGAGCGGTTCATCATATACTTCAATGTAAATAGTTCGGCCATGAGGAGTGATCAAGTTGACGAAGACCTCTGGGCTGGGAAATGACCGCGCTGTTATCTCCCGGGTCCATGTCGACGGCCCAGGGGCTGTCGAGGCTTTGGCCACTGACCTGTGGAACTTTCTCTGTCCCCGGGTCCATCCGGTATTAGCTCCCCTTCAGATTGTCTGTATAGGCACCGATCGGTCCACTGGGGACTGTTTAGGACCGCTGGTAGGATCAAAATTGTCCTCACTGGGCTCATTTCCCCCCGGAGTACGGTTATTCGGAACCTTGGATGAACCGGTTCATGCGGCTAATCTAGATGACTATGTTAAGCTGCTGCAGGAAGAAGAAAAGCGGTCATTTGTACTGTCTGTAGATGCCTGCCTGGGCAGGTCTGAAAACATTGGGTACATCAGCATTAAGGATGGTCCCCTCAAACCCGGCACCGGTGTCAACAAGAATTTGACAGAGGTAGGCTCTGCTCATCTGATCGGAGTAGTGAATGTAGGGGGCTTCATGGAGTATTTCGTCCTGCAGAACACCCGCCTCAGCCTGGTAATGAGAATGGCCGACGTCATAGCCAACAGCATTGCCGCAGTTTTGGGATGGTATTGGGAGCATTTCCATCCCAACCTGTATATGGATAAAAAGAATCAGAAGCCAATGCCTCTTCTCCATACAGATGGCTGGGCCGCAGTCCATGCTGCACCATCTTCAGGCGAATAGCTTCTGACGTTACCCAAGTAAGTGCAGGCTAAATTGTTAGAACGGGCCAGACTCCAGGCCCGTTCTTTCCCTCTTAATCAATAGATAGTATTCTTAGCTTCTCAGTTCAACAACCCGCCTGACATCGGCCACTATTTCATCGATGTCCCTCCCGGCGGCATCGATCACCGGAGCATTGACAGCTATATCCTGCATCCCCATAACATTAGTATCTAAACCGCTTACAACTACTGCCGCTGCTTGGTCCAAGCCTCTGCTCAGGTCCTGGACCTGATAGCCTCTTTCCTCTAAAGCCCTTTTTACACCGGCCATTTGGTCATCCACAGCGATAATCGGCTGCAGACCCATCTAGATCACCTCCCTAGGAGTCCAACAACTTTATTGTCTCCTCGGGAATCTAGCCTAATGCATCCTCCCCCTGTCTTACATCTAGTGAACGCCCAAAGCCGTGCGTGCGGCAATCTTGGCCCTGTCATAGATTTCCTTGAGGGGCAAACCTGCAGCTTCAGAAGCCCGCAGGCAGTCACGGTATTCCGGCGCTACGGTGATTACCTCTTCACCCAATCTTGCCACCTTGACACTCACCTTCTGGTCTGCAACACTCACTGTAAGGGATTCCCTGGGCAATATGTAGCGGAGTTTTCGGTCTGTTCGGATCCCCAGTGTCGTTGTTTCCCGGAAGATCAGCTCCGCCAGCTCTGTCTGAATTCCCGGCGGGCACAGTACAGTAAGGATAATTCCCGGCCGGCCGCCTTTCATGGTCACATCCTGCACATATGCATCCCAGGCCCCGGCATCCAGCAGCTTACTGATGAGAGGGGGAATTGTTTCCGGGTTATGGTCATCAAGATTGCATTCCAGCAGGGCAACCTCATCCATTGACCACAAACTCCTATCGCCATCTGCCGGTTCGATTAGTACCAGCCTCAGCAGATTAGGTATCGGAAGCTCCCTGGTACCGGCTCCGTAACCAACCTCTAGGATCCGCCCAGCCGGCAGTGGACCATAGGAACTAGCAAGGGACGTAAGTAACGCTGCACCGGTAGGTGTAGCCAGTTCTGCTTCAATTCCCCGTGAATAGCTGGGCACGCCCTTCAGCAAATTCATGGTAGCTGGCACCGGTACTGGCATCATGCCATGGGCGACTTTTATGAAACCGGTGCCCAGCTGAACCGGTGATGCTTGAATTTCGGTCACTCCAAGATAATGAAACCCAGCTACAGTACATACCACATCAACAATGGCGTCAATGGCTCCCACTTCATGGAAGTGGACTTTATCTATAGTGGTCCCGTGGGCCTCGGCCTCAGCTTCTGCTAACCGCCGGAAGGCCTCGATGGCTTTCTTGCTGACAGCCGGCTCAAATCCGGCCCCCTCGATGATATCAATGATGTCCTGCAAGTGTCTGTGAACATGCTGCTCAGGGTGGCGCACCTCGACGTAGCACCCTGCTATCCCGTGTTTCGTTACCACAGCAGATTTAATTTTCACGTTTTCTAAACCCATGGATGCTATAACATCTTGGAAAACCGCGGCCGGCACCCCTGCATCCAGCAGAGCCCCGAGAAACATGTTGCCGCTAACGCCCGAGAAACAGTCCAAATAAGCCCACATCAATTGCGCGAAACCCTTGTACGTCTCCCGCCGTGAGGCGCTGGGTCTCACTTCCTCCTCCATATATAGATTTTTGGCGCTGATTATTCGAAGGGAACCGTAAGGAAGGCCGCTGCCGCAGCAGCATGTTCCACATGGAACATTTTCCCCCTTCCCTCACCCTAATGTTGTGCAATGTTCCACGTGGAACATCCAGCTTCTTCCTCCCGCAAATGTTGTGCAGTGTTCCACGTGGAACACTGATGTGCTCCCGGTATATAAATGCTGCCATAGATATAGCTGCCCTTTACATCAAGGCAGCTGCTCATTTTCTTATGATGGCAGATAACCTGCTTCTCATCTGCTTTGCTTGGCGATTAAGTGCGCTGTATATCCCGCCCCGAACCCATTATCGATATTTACAACCGACACGCCGGAGGCGCAGCTGTTGAGCATCCCCAACAATGCAGCCAAGCCGCCAAAGGCGGCACCATAACCAACGCTGGTAGGGACTGCGATTACCGGCTTGTCCACCAAGCCTCCCACTACACTGGCCAGGGCTCCCTCCATGCCGGCGACCACCACTATCGCCTTGGCCTTCTCGAAGCGCTGGAGCTCGTTAAAGAGCCGGTGGAGTCCGGCAACTCCCACATCATAGACTCTGGTGACAGAACTGCCCATGATTTCTGCGGTAATAGCTGCCTCCTCAGCCACGGGCAAATCAGAAGTGCCAGCGCAGATCACTGCTACTTCCCCAACAACATCCCGGGTCGTCTCCTCCCACCCTTTGGTAATGACCCTAGCCAGAGGATGATACCTAGCTTCCGGCACCGCCTCCTGAACGGCGGCAGCCATCTCGCTGTCGGCCCTGGTAGCTAGAACCCGGCGGGATCGCTCCGCCAGCCGCCGAAAAATCTCTTTTACCTGTTCGGCAGTCTTGCTGGCGCAGTAAATAACCTCTGGAAAACCCTGCCGGAGCCCTCGGTGATAATCTATCTTGGCAAAGCCCAAGTCTTCATAGGGCATTTTTCGTATATACTGCAACACCGTATCGCGATCTATCTCCCTGGCTTCCAGCTGCTTCAACAGCTTCTCTAAGACATCGTCTCCCAAGACGTCCACCTCTTTATCCTCTTCAGCCAACCCTTTAACATTGCAGCACCCGGATGCTCCCGCATTCCTCAATCAGCAATCATCTTATAGAAGTTGGCCACCGATTACCTCCAGTATCCGGTTAAGCTCTTCAGTGGAATAATACTCTACTTCAATTCTCCCCTTGCCCTTTTTATCCTTGATCCTCACCCGCGTGCCTAAAACTTCTTGCAGCCTTTCTTCAACCTCCCGGATCAGCGGGCTTTGCTTCTGAGTCACCGCAGGCTTATTCGGTTTCTCCGGCTTAGCCTTCCCTTGCTCTAGGAAATCCTCCAGCTGCCTTACCGACCAACCCTCTTCTACACACCGACGGGCCAGTTCCTCTGCCCGCTTACCATCCAACACCACGAGGACCTTGGCATGCCCGGCGCTCAACCGGCCTTCAGCGACCCATGTCTTCACCACATCGGGCAAACGCAGCAAGCGGAGGCGGTTGGCAATGGTGGGCCTGCCTTTACCAACTGCTTGGGCTACTTCTTCCTGGGTGAGGTTAAATTCCCGCATCAGAACATCATAGGCCTCAGCTTCTTCAATGGGATTAAGATCCTCCCGCTGCAAATTCTCAATTAACGCTATCTCCATAACTTCCCGGTCGGCCAGATCCCGCACTACAGCTGGAATCTCGGCCAAACCTGCCATTTGAGCTGCCCGCCATCTCCGCTCTCCGGCCACCAGCTCAAAACCCCCATCTTTCTCCCGCACCGTAATCGGCTGGAGGACGCCCTTCTCCTTAATAGAAGCGGCTAACTCCGACAGACTACTTTCATCAAAATGGCGCCGGGGCTGGTAGGGATTTGGCTCCACTGCGTCTACCGGAATTTGCCTAATCTCTTCGCTCCGTTCTTCTTCAACTTGGGGAATCAGCGCCCTCAGACCCCTGCCCAATGCTTGCCTGCTCATGCTCCCATCACCTCCCTGGCTAGATCCCTGTAGGCTTGAGCACCGCGGCACTGGGGATCATATAGAATAATCGGTTGTCCGTGGCTGGGAGCCTCACTTAGCCTCACGTTCCTGGGTATGATGGTCTGAAAAACCTTCTCGCCAAAGAACCGCTTTACCTCCTCAACAACCTGTTGAGAAAGATTAGTGCGGGCATCGTACATTGTCATCAGCACGCCGGCAATCTCAAGGTTCGGGTTTAGGTGCTCTTTCACCAGGCTAACTGTACTCACCAACTGGCTTACGCCCTCCAAGGCATAATACTCGCACTGAATAGGCACCAGGGCAGCATTGGCAGCACTCAGCGCATTGATGGTCAACAGGCCCAAAGAAGGCGGAGCATCAATCAATATATAATCATAGTTGTCCTTTACTCCATCCAATGAGCCCTTCAGCCGATATTCCCTGGACATGGCGGACACCAATTCTATCTCCGCACCTGCAAGTTCCAAGGTGGCCGGCGCCACCTCTAGACCAGAAACTTCAGTGGGAAGAATCACCTCTTCGATATCCCGACCCTCAATCAGGACATCATACATACACCCATCCAGCTGCCTTTTTTCAACCCCCACTCCACTTGTGGCGTTGCCCTGGGGATCAATATCTACCAGCAGAACCCGCTTTCCTGCTTCAGCCAAACAGGCGCCCAGATTAACAGCAGTGGTACTCTTACCCACCCCGCCCTTTTGATTCACAATGGCTAAACATATCCCCATTTACTTCACCTACCTCCCACCGGTCCTCCTGCCGCTTCTTCTTTCACATCCACTTTCTCTTTGACCCTAATTCTCATTTCCAGCACGCCCGGTTCTTGCTTCTCCTCCAACTCTACAACAGCACCGCCGGCCCGCATTTCTTCCACCAGCTTCCGTACGCTGTTTTGCAGCAGTCTCGCATCACGCCACAGCCTAATCACCTTTTGGCGGGGCTTCTTCTCCGCCCCATCCCTCTCCAGCAATCTCCGCACCAACGCCTCTGTCTCTTTGACAGACAGCCGCCCCTTCTCTATTGCTTCAATGACTTCCAGCTGCGCTTCTTCCGATTCCAGTGCCAAGAGAGCACGGCAGTGGCGCTCTGACATTATTTCCCGGGAAATACGGCTCCGAACCCGGGGACTTAACTTCAGAAGCCGTAGTTTATTTGCAATGGCAGACTGGCTCTTGCCGATCTTTCTGGCCAGCTCCTCCTGGGTCATCCCAAATTCCTCAAGCAGCCGCTGATATGCTTCGGCTTCTTCCCAATAATTCAAATCCTCCCGCTGCAGGTTTTCGATCAAAGCCATCTGGGCGCTGGCCGCATCATCCAATTCCCTCACGATGGCAGGAATGGCCTTCCAGCCCAGCTGTTTAGCTGCTCTCAGTCGCCGCTCACCGGCAATCAATTGATAGCCTCCAGGACAGGGCCGTACAATCACCGGCTGAATTAATCCATGTTCACTCAAAGACTGGATCAGCTCTGCCATTGTCTCTTCATCGAAATCTATCCGAGGCTGAAAGGGATTGGCTTCGATGGCTGTAACGGGAATATCCACCACTTGATCCCGGCCTTCACTGATATCCCTTCTTTGGCTCTTGCCTCCACCATCTTTCCCCATGGCCCTTAGAACATCACCAAGCCGCATATTCTACCTCCCTTCCCAACTGTTCCCCTATCAACTGCTTTACCTCACTCTGCTTTTCGCTTTCCCCATACCTCATTCCTGCCCTTCCCTTACCCCCGCAAAACACGCAGGACCTTGGGCTAGGATCATTTCCGGTATTCCCTCTGTGTTCTGCTTAACCACCCACAAAAAAGAGCCGTCCCGCTGGGGACCGGCTCTTGATGCACTTCCTATTTTATCGAGTCGATGCTGAATCTAAACCAAAGGATTCTTCTGGGGTATTCCAGGGCGCCGAGGATACTCCCTGGGTGTCGGTTTAACCTTCCTGATTACTACCAGCTGACGCTCATCACCGCCGGGGAGATTAAACTCTACTACATCATCTGCTTCTCCACCCAATACCTTCAAGGCCCTTTCTGCTTCCTTCACTTCCTGTTTTCCGCTGGGTCCTTTCATGGCAACAGCCACACCACCAACCCTAACCAGAGGCAGCAGATACTCGCAGAGGACCGGCAAAGCTGCCACCGCCCTTGCCACAGCGGCGTCATACCTTTCCCGGTGCCCGGGATCTTGTCCAAGCTCTTCTGCCCGGGCATGCTGACAAGTTACGTCCTTAAGGCCCAAGTTCTCTACTACAGCTTTCAAGAATTTTATACGTTTTCCTAAAGAATCCACCAGGGTTATTTCCATATTTGGACAAGCGCTTTTCAACGGAATGCCGGGAAAACCAGCTCCGCTCCCAATATCGATTAATTTCCATGCTTCCCTTACCTGCGGTACCAACAGCACACTCAAGGAGTCGAGAAAATGCTTGTCCCCCATCTCTTCCTTCGGAATCCGGGTCAGGTTCAACTGCTGATTCCACTCCTCCAGCAGGGCAGCATGCTTTTCAAAGAGGACTTCAGCCTCTGCCGGCAGTTCAATACCCATCCTTAAAGCCTTTTCCCGCACCTCTTTACCTAGATTCATTCCGACTGGCCACCCTTCATCTTCTCCGAGTCCCTTCGACCCTTACCCCGCCTTAGCTGTTCCAAATAAATGAGCAGAACGGATATATCCGCCGGCGAAACCCCGGCAATGCGGGAAGCCTGTCCAATGGACTCAGGCCTTACCGCCATCAGCTTCTCCTGGGCCTCCCGGGAAAGTCCCTCAATTTCCTCGTAATTCAGCCATTCAGGCAGTCTCTTGGCCTCCAGTTTTCGAAAACGTTCCACTGCCCGTTCTTGCTTACGAATGTAGCCTGCGTATTTGATTTCAGTCTCAACTACATCCTTTATATCCACGTCTATACTGCTGACCCACCCTAAGGCCTCCAACTTGCCGTAGGACATCTCAGGCCGCCGGAGAAGTTCTTCACCGGAAACCACATGCTGCAGCGGTGCGCTCCCGATTTCTTTAAGAACCCGATTCACTTCCTCCGCCGGAGTCAATCGCCAATTCCGAAGGGCTTCGATCTCCTTTTCCACACTGTCCCATCTTCGCTGGACATTATCGTATTCTTCCTGAGACAGCAAACCAAGGTCTCTCCCGTAGGCAGCCAGCCTCCGATCGGCATTATCCTGGCGGAGCAGCAGCCGGTATTCCGCCAAGGAAGTCATCATTCGGTAGGGCTCTGCAATGGTCTTCGTGACCAGGTCATCAATCAGAACGCCGATATATGCCTGATCCCGTCCGAGGATGAAGGGGGCCTGCTCCCTTAGCTTCAAGCCGCAGTTGATTCCAGCCATCAGCCCTTGGGCAGCGGCCTCTTCATAACCGGAACTCCCGTTAATCTGCCCGGCAAAATAGAGACCGCTGATACTTCTGGATTCAAGGGTGTTCCGCAGTTGATGAGGTTCTAGACAATCATATTCGATTGCATACGCCATCCGCATAATTTCCACGTTTTCCAAACCTGGAATACTCCTTACCAATTCCACTTGGACATCGGCGGGCAGGCTGGTGGAAAGCCCGCTCAGGTATACCTCTTGGGTATCCCACCCCTCAGGCTCTACATATACCTGGTGGGAGTCTCTATCGGGGAACTCTACAATCTTACTCTCCAGGGAGGGACAATACCGGGGACCGATCCCGACGATGGCACCGCTGTACAATGCCGTTCGGTGCAAATTGGCAGACATAATGGCATGGGTTTCTTTCGTAGTGTAGGTCAACCAGCATGGGACTTGTTTCTTGGGGGGCAGCTTCCCCCGGAAGGAAAAACCTTGAGTTAAGGGTTCACCCTCCAATGGAGTCATCCGGCTGTAGTCAAGTGAACGGCTGTTTGCCCTGGGAGGTGTGCCGGTCTTAAACCGGGCCAGCTTAAAACCCAGTTCCTCCAGGCTGCGGCTCAGACCGTAGGTGGTTCGCTGAGACTGGGGGCCAGCTTCATAGTTCACTTCCCCGACGTGGATTAATGATCTCATGTATGTGCCTGTGGCCACTATGACAGCCCGTGCCTTAATCTTCTCCCCAGTCTCTAAGACAACACCCTCCACCCTGTCGCCCCGGACAAGGATGCTTTCCACACAACCTTCCCGGAGATAAAGGTTGGGTTCTCTCTCCAGCACTTGACGCATCCGCCATGAGTATAGCTTTCGGTCAGTCTGGGCCCGAAGAGCCTGCACTGCCGGACCCTTCCTGGTATTGAGAACCCGGATATGCATATACGCATAATCGGTATTGCGGCCCATCTCTCCCCCCAAGGCATCGATTTCCCTAACCAGATGGGCCTTGCCGGGCCCTCCAATGGAAGGGTTGCACGGCATCAATGCCACGTTATCCAGGGCAATGGTAAATACCGCTGTGCGAAACCCCATGCGGGCAGTCGCTAGGGCCGCTTCACACCCAGCATGGCCTGCTCCGATTACAATCACATCAAACTTATCCAATCCTCATCCCTGCCTCATCTTTCCCTGTTGTGTCAGCCAGACTTGGAGAATCGAGATATCGCCAGCCTCTATTCCTGGAATTCGCCCGGCTTGCCCGATTGATAAAGGCTGAACCCGCTGCAAAAGCTCTACGGCCTCGGGGCGAAGTCCGGTAACCTGCCTGTAATCCAGATCTGCCGGGAGCTCTTGAGCATCCAGCTTGGCCATATGGGCCATCTGTCTTCTTTCCCTTTCCAGATACCCGGCAAACTTGATTTCTATCTCCACTTGTCTTTCAATTTCCCAAGGCAAGTCCCGGATCTCTATACCAACTTTGGAAAGATCCTGGTAGGTCAGTTCCGGCCTTTGCAAGATCTCGGCTGCACTCACTGCTTTGGCCAGATCGCCGCTGCCCAGTTCCTGCAAGCTCCTTCGGACATCCTCCGTGGGCGTGACCTTGAGCTGCCGCAGCCGGGCTATTTCTTCGTTAATCATATTCCGCTTCTTCTCAAAGCGGCGGTACTCCCTTTCCGATATGAGACCGAGGCCATAGCCGTAATCAGCGAGGCGCAAATCTGCATTGTCCTGTCTTAAGTTCACCCTAAATTCAGCTCTAGAGGTCATCATGCGATACGGCTCTGTTACACCTTTGGTTACTAAATCATCAATCAGCACCCCAATATACGCCTCCCGGCGGCTCAAGTAGAAGGGAGGCCGTCCTTGTAAGAAGCGGGCAGCATTGATCCCTGCCATGATACCCTGGGCCGCCGCCTCTTCATAGCCGGAAGTGCCGTTGATCTGCCCTGCAGTAAATAGACCCCGGACCAGCTTGCTTTCCAGTGACGGCTTTACTTGCCATGGATCGATGAAATCGTACTCCACTGCATAGGCCGGCCGTATGATCTTGACCTCCTCCAAACCGGGGATTGTCTTTAACATCGCCAGCTGAACATCTTCCGGCATACTGGTGGTCAAGCCCAAAACATAAAGCTCAGTGGTTTCCCAACCCTCCGGCTCGAGGAAAATCTGATGATCCACCTTATCCGGAAAGCGCACCACCTTCCGATCGATAGATGGACAAAACCGGGGTCCCTCTGTGGATATCATGCCGGTCTGAATCGGGGAACGATGGAGGTTTTCCCTCACCACCTCAATGGTGGCCTCATTTGTAGTTGTAAACCAGCAAGGCAGCTGTTTTCCTTCCCGGCGGGGCTGCCAGAAAGAGAACTGTATGGGAACTTCTGATCCCCGCTGCTCATTCAACTTGCTGAAATCGATACTGCGGCTGTCAAGGCGGGGAGGTGTCGCCGTCTGAAACCTCCCAAGATCAAAGCCCAACTGCTCCAGGCTTTGGGAAAGCTCCGGCGCCGACGGCTCCCCTTGGCGCCCGCCGGGGTACCTAATATCGCCTATAACTATCCAGCCGTTGAGAAAGGTACCAGTACACAGGATCACAGCACCGGCTTCAATAGTAGTGCCCTGCTTTGTTCTAATTCCCCAGACCCGGCCGTCATCGACAATAATTTCCGTTACTATGCCCTGCTTCAAATCAAGCCCCGGCTGGTCCTGCAGCATCCGAATCATCGTCTTCTGGTAAAGACGCTTGTCGGCCTGGGCCCGCAGGGCATGGACAGCCGGCCCCCGGGACAGGTTCAGCATTCTGATATTGATATAGGCCTGGTCAATGACCCGACCCATGACGCCCCCTAAGGCGTCGATCTCCCTCACCAAATGACTCTTGGCAGCCGGTCCCCCAATGGCGGGATTACAGGAAAGCTCAGCAATGGTATCTATCTTCATTGTCACAAGGACGGTCCGGCAGCCGAGGCGGGCCGCAGCCACAGCTGCCTCGCACCCGGCATGTCCGCCGCCGACAACGATCACATCATATTCGTACAGAGCATTCAACCAAACCCCTACTTCCCTATGCAAAAGTCTGCGAAAATCCGATCGATGACTTCATCCCTTACGGTGTCACCTGTAACTTCGCCTAGACTCTCCGCTGCTCCTCTGATGTCTACTGCTACTAAATCCTGGGGCAGACCCATTTCCAGGGTATTCCGGGCCGCCTCTAAACTGGCGGCTGCTTCTTTAAGTGCCTGCTTGTGCCGGGCCCGGGTGACGACCAAGGAATCTCCGGTAAGATCGATGCCGCCTTCGACAACCTGGCTGACTATCGTCTCCTCCAGCTCTTCCAAACCCTCTCCGGTTTCGGCAGAGATCCTCACAATTGGCACATCCGGCAGGAGCTCCCTATACCGTTCATCGGATTCGGCGCTGCCGATATCCTTCTTGTTTACCACAAGCACACCAGTCTTTCCCTGAACCTGCTGCAGAAGGGAAATATCATCATCCTCCAAGGGACTGGAGCCGTCTACGACGCACAAGACAAGGTCGGCACCTTCCATTAGGGCGATTGCCCGCTCTACCCCGATCTTTTCTACTACATCTTCAGTACGCCGAATGCCGGCAGTGTCCCGGACTACAAAGGGAAAACCGCCAATATTAACTACTTCCTCAATTACATCCCGGGTCGTACCCGGCACATCGGTGACGATGGCTCTGTTTTCCCTAACCAGGCGGTTGAGCAAACTTGATTTCCCCACATTGGGCTTGCCCACAATGGCAGTATCGATACCCTCCCGAAGAAGCCTGCCGGTATCGGCTGTTGCCAGCATCTTGGCAATTTCCCTGGAAACATCATCAATCACTTGTCGAATGGCTTCCGGTTCCATGTCTCCTACTTCATCGGGAAAATCGATCCCTGCTTCAATGGCTGCTAACAAGCCAACGAGGTCACTGCGCATCTCCTTGATAGCCTGGGACAAACCGCCTTCCAGCTGGCGCATAGCCAGGCGGTGACCCCGATCGGTCTTGGCCCGAATAACATCGATGACCGCCTCGGCTTGGCTTAAGTCCAAACGGCCGTGCAAGAAGGCACGCTTGGTAAATTCCCCTGGTTCCGCCAAGCGTGCGCCCAGCTCCAATACTCGCTCCAATACTCCCTGTAACGGGATTAACCCTCCATGGCAGTTGATCTCCACAATATCTTCCCTGGTATAGCTGTGGGGTGCCCGCATGACGCTGACTATTACTTCATCGATCTTTTCGCCGTGTTTATCAACTATCCATCCGTAATTCAGGCTCCAGCTGCGGGCAAATGCCAAAGTCTGACCCTTTGGCGATACGAAGGCTTTATCCACCAGGGAAATAGCATCAGCACCGCTGAGCCGGACTATGCCGATTCCCCCTTCTCCCAAGGGAGTAGATATTGCAGCGATGGTATCATCACTCCTGAATTCCCCAGCCATTCCCTCACCTCTTTTCTCGCCTCACTACTATTAAGCGCAAAAAAGGAACGCGTCATTACGACACGCCCCTTTTCATGTCCACGGGCTTTCCCATGTGGGAAGCTCCATAATCTTCGGTCCGGCAAATCTTTCGAAAATCTCCTTACGTCCGCTCTGTTCGATGCCGCCTGGGAGCGATGATCACCCTGCGGTAAGGGGCTACTCCCTCACTATGGGTCTCAACCCCAGCATCATCCTGCAGAGCCAAATGAATGATCCGCCGCTCCATGGCATTCATTGGATCAAGAACTGCTCTACGGCCGGTTCGCTTCACCCGCTCCCCTAACCGCAAAGCCAAGTTGCGCAAAGTCTCTTCCCGCCTAGCCCGATAACCCTCAGCATCCAGTATAATCCGAATCCACTCGCCGTTCCTATTCATAGCGAGACTGACCAAATACTGCAAAGCATCCAAAGTCTCGCCGCGGCGCCCGATTACCAAACCTAATTCCTCACCCTGGATATCCAACCTAAGTACATCTTCATCTTCCCAAGAGTACTCGACCTTAGTCACAATGCCCATGCGGTCCAGTATGCCCTTAAGGAATTCAACTGTATCCTGGGCTTTTTCTTCCCGTTTATCCCTAACGGTTACCCTTACCCGAGCCTGCTTACCGCCAATCAACCCAAGAAAGGCCCTACTGCCTTCATCCAGTATTTCTATTTCTACATCCTCTCGGGCAACTTGCAATTCCTCCAAGGCCTCGGCTATGGCTTCCTCCACTGTCCGAGCCGAGCGCTCAATCGTTCTCATATCTAAGCCTTCCCTCCTTCTTGAGGGCTCATCCTCCGAGCAATCAAATATTGCTGGCCCATGGAAAACAGATTGCTGACCACCCAGTAAAGAACCAATCCTGCTGGAAAGTTAATACTAATGTAACCGATGAAAATAGGCATGATAGCCATCATACCCTTCTGGGAGGCATCGGCGCTGGTCATCATCATCTGGGTATACGTTGTCAGAGCAGACAGTACAGGCAGGATATATAGGGGATCCGGTTCGCTGAGGCTAGTCAGCCACAAGAAGCCGGTTCCGAAATCGAAGTTTCTTAGTACAGAGAAAAGGGCCCATAGAAAAGGAAGTTGAATGAGCATGGGTAAACAACCGCTCAGTGGATTGATATTGTGCTCTTTATATAATTCCATTACCCTGCGTTGGTACTCTTCAGGGTTATCCTTATACTTCTGCTGCAATTCATTCATCTCGGGCTGCAGCGCCTTCATGGCTTCCATTGATTTGCTCTGACTGAGAGTCAATGGAGCCAAGATCAAGCGAATCGCAATCGTAAGGAGAATAATCGCCAAACCATAACTACCGCTTACATTATAGAAGAACTTTAACAACCAGCTTAACCCGGCCTCCAAGTATCCCAACCAATCCGCCTCCGTTCAGTACCTCAGCTATTTCACGGGGTCATAACCACCGGCTCCCCAGGGATGGCAGCGCACAAGCCTCTTTGCCAACATCACTAACCCCCGGCCAACCCCGTACTTTTCCACAGCCTGCCATCCATATTCGGAACACGTCGGATAAAAACGGCACCGTGGCGGCATCAGAGGAGAAATGCACCTTTGGTAGAATCGAATCAAAGCCAGTACGATAGCCCTAACCATCTCTAGCTCCGTTCACCTGCTTCCTCCGTGTCGGCAGCCAACTGCAAACCTGCCCGCATTATTAAGTCCACCACGGCCCCGACTAGTTCCCAATAACTAGCATCCCGACACCTTACCCGTGCTGACAATATCAAGTCATGCCCTGGTTTGATGTCATCGGACACACTACGTACTGCTTCCCGCAGTCGCCGCTTCACCCGATTTCGCACCACTGCCTTACCCAGCTTCTTACTTACAGAAAATCCGACTCGAAACACATCCAGCTCATTGGCCAGGTAATGCAGGACCAATAACTCGTTCTTCACAACTTGGCCTTCCGAGTACAAACGTTTGAAATCCTTCGGGCTCAGCAACCGCTGCATTCGCTTCACTCTTACCCTTCGCCCCTCTTAGGCAGAAAGAACCCTTCTTCCCTTGCTGCGCCGCCGCTTGAGAACGTTACGCCCTGCTTTAGTTCTCATCCGGGCACGGAATCCATGGTTCTTCTTTCTACGACGGCGATTGGGCTGATAAGTCCGCTTCACTTCCGCCACCTCCTGCTGCAAATTCTCTCATCGGCTAATCAATTCACCGATCCCCTAAATTAACCTTCCTCAATTTAGGGCACAATCTTGGCATATATCATACCGATTATAGCAAGGGCCTTCTCCAGCTGTCAACCCTGCTGATTCTGGCTAATCATACCCTATTTATTATGTCCTGGTCAGGCTCAATTGTGCCCCCATTTTCCAAAGTATCACCTAGTAATCTCCAACCTGCCGAGCTCCCCTTGGACTGTGCTTTTTGAAAACCCCTGTGGATAACTCTATTTGCCCAGCTAGAAGCCTTTCACTTCTCTCCACAACAAAGGGAAAACCCAGCTAATAGGGCCGATCCCTTCTCCAAAGGTTGTGGATAACATGTGGACTCTGCGGATAACTTCTGGGGAATAGCCGTTAACGTTTAATCCCCACCCATTTTCTGTGGAAAACCTGTTGACATTGTGGATAACTCGGGAGCGCCATCTCACTTTATCCTCAATTGATCCACATCCTGCAAGGATTTCCTGCACTGCTGTCGAACTATGATCCCTGTGATAAATTCTGGGGAAATGCTGTGGTTTGCCTGGATACGTTATCCACAGGCGCCTGTGCATATTCCATTTCCAGTTCGTGAAGCTGTGCTTTTCATTTTTCACAACTCCTTTTTCGGTTACTATTTCATCTTCGAAAGGGAGGCGTGCTGTTTCCATGAGATTCCTGCAACATCGCAACGCAATGCCTGCTGAACCCTGGAAAGAGAAACTGCAGGCTGTGGTTGCCTATCAAGAAACAGAAAGTGATTGCCCTCAAGTAATCATCATCGAAGATGAAGAACCGAAGCCTTTTCTTGATAAACTGGTGTCCACTACCTGCAGTCTCTTGGAGAACAAGAATTCTCCCATCCCAGCCCTCGTTGCTGCCGAACTGCTTACAAATTTGGCCCATGCTGGATTTGAAGGGGCTGCTGTCACCATTTCCGCCGACGGCAATCGGCTAACAGTCAGCGATCACGGACCTGGGATTCACGACAAAGAGAAAGCTCTGCTCTTTGGTTACTACGGCAAAGCGCCTGAACGATATTCCCCTCTGCTGCGGGGAGCGGGAACAGGTCTGCCTGTAGTCAACCACCTAGTCACATCTGCAGGAGGAAAGGTAGTAATATGTGACAATCTAAGCGGCGGTACCGTGGTCACAGTGGATATGAATGTTAAGGCTGGTCAAAGGGGTACTCGAAATGACAGCGCCGATTCGTATGACCGCGGACAGACGGCCTTTTTGCCCCCACAAGGGGCGGGGGAAAATACCGCTCATACGGCAGGAGATCATTTGCCACGAACCGAATATAATTACCTGCACATCACTAATGAAGAGACTGGCCCAGACCAGCAGGATAGGGCTAGATCCACTCAGCTAAACATGCAGGGCCCTGCCGTGGCGGAGGCCCTTTCCGATCTGCAGACAAAACTTTCAAGGCGGCAGCGAAGGGTGCTCTTCTTAGTAGCAGATTTAGGACAAGTAGGTCCGTCCACCGCTTCTGCTGAACTAGACATGTCCCTCAGTACTGCATTCCGGGATCTAGTTGTATTAGAAGAAATGGGTTTGGTTCAATCTGATGCCAACGGAAAGAGAAGCCTCACCCCCCTTGGAGCCCGGGTTATTGCTGCTTTGAGTTCTTAACTGCCAGCACCGCAATGGCGGGTTTACTAGTTATTCTGTCAGGAGGAGTCCGGCATGCAAGATAATTTGGCTTCTATATGGGAGGAAACTCTCTCTCGCATAGAACCACTAATGCCCCAATCTAGTTTCAATACATGGTTACGGGGAACCCGCCCGCTGACTCTCAGCAATAATGTACTCTATGTACGCATAGCTAATGAATTTGCAAAAGATTGGGTAGACTCACGCTATAGAGAACCGATGCAGCAAGCGCTACAGAAGATGGTGGGGCAAGATTGGCGATTGGAGTTCATTCTTCCCGGTACGCCGATTCCAGATCAACCTGAGGAATCTACCGAATCTGCAACGTCTACAATATCTACAGCAGAAGTTGAACTGCCCAAGGGCAACACCCCTGTATCAACTCTATCAACTCCCCAAGATGAAGTAATGCCCGGCATATTAAATCCCAGGTACACCTTTGATACCTTTGTAGTGGGAAACAGCAACCGCTTTGCCCATGCTGCCTCCTTGGCAGTGGCGGAGGCGCCGGCCAGGGCTTATAATCCCCTCTTTATCTATGGAGGAGTCGGATTGGGGAAAACCCATTTGATGCAGGCAATCGGCCATTATGTGTTGGAGCAAAACCCCGGCTCCAAAGTTGTCTACGTCACGTCTGAGAAGTTCACCAATGATCTTATTAATGCCATCGGTAAGAAATCGATGGCTGAGTTCCGTGATCGGTACCGGAATATCGACGTGCTCTTGGTAGACGATATTCAATTTGTTGCGGGCAAGGAAAGTACGCAAGAGGAATTTTTCCATACCTTCAATGCCTTGTATGAAGCCAATAAACAGATCGTCATGTCCAGTGATCGTCCGCCCAAGGAAATTCCAACTTTGGAGGAGCGGCTCCGTTCCCGCTTCGAATGGGGATTAACTACCGATATCCAGCCTCCCGATCTGGAAACAAGGATCGCAATTTTGCGCAAGAAGGCTGCCAGCGATTCACTGGAGATCCCGGAGGAAGTGCTGAGTTACATCGCAAACCGCGTCCATTCCAACATCCGGGAACTGGAAGGGGCCTTAAATAGGGTGATTGCAGTGGCCTCCTTGAGCCGCCGGAGCATCAGTGTAGAGATTGCAGAGGAAGCCCTAAAGGATATTGTTGGCTCACCTCGCCAGCGGCAGGTCACCATTGAGATGATCCAAAATGTCGTAGCTAATCACTACTCTATCAAAGTCGCAGATATGCGGAGCAAAAAGCGGACTCGGGCGGTGACCTTTCCCCGTCAGATAGCCATGTATTTGGCCCGAGAGCTCACCGACTCGTCCTTGCCCCGCATTGGGGAAGAGTTTGGAGGCCGAGACCACACAACGGTTCTGCATGCCTATGAAAAGATTCAGCGCATGCTCCAAAAGAACCCCAGTCTCCAGAAGGAAATCAACCAGCTCGTCCAGGAGTTGCGGAACCCCTAGGCCCGGCGCCGGCGGCTGTATAACTTTATTTCTTTTTTTCTCAGCCTGTGGACGGATTTCCAAAATCACCTGATACAGATCTATATAGATCTAGGATCGTAGTCATAGTAGTAGGGGCTGTGTATATGTGGAAACCTGGACAAAAACCCGGTATCAAAGGGACCGCGGGTTGTTGACCAGGTGGGGATTACCAAGCTAGGTTTTTCCACATATCAACACAGAGGTCGTGGTGCACAATCACCTCCACAACTTGTCCAGGGTTTATGCACAACTTTTCAACAGGAGGGATCGGGGATGCGGTTTGCAGGTACCCAGGGAGAAATGCTCCGCTGCCTGGATATGGTGGGCAGGGCGGTAGCCAATCGAGATGTCAATCCTATACTGACTGGTATTTATCTAGAATGTGAAAATGGTCAGCTGACAGTAAGGGCAACCGATAACGAAATTGGGATCGAAGCCTATGTACCGGTAGAGGGTGATCAGCCGGGGCGGGTGGTTGTGGAAGCTAAGTACTTCCTGCCCCTTGTAAAGCGGCTCCCGGCGGGGGATGTATTTATCCAAGAACTGCCTGAACAGCAGATGATTGAGATCAAAGCCGGTACCGGCAGCTTTCGGTTTCAGACCATGGCTGCTGATCAGTTTCCTAGCCTGACTGTGGCAGAACCGAAACCCCTTTTGCGCATACACAGTGAGGTTGCAGCCCGGATGATCAAGCAGACAGTCTATGCTGCCCAGAAAGACCAGGGTCACAGCGTGTTCGGCGGGGTATTGATGGAATATGCCGAGGGTGAGCTGCGATTTGTAGCCACAGATACCAGTCGGCTCTGTTTTAATCGTACAGCAGTGGCTGATGGTGAGGCCTTCAAGATGATTTTGCCTGCCAGGACCTGTATTGAACTGCAGCGCCTCTTGCCGTCGGATCCCGATTCCATGCTGGAGATAGCCTCCATGGGAAGTCAAGTTCTGTTCCGGCTGGAGAATGTGATATTAGTGTCCCGGCTCTTGGAAGGGCAGTATCCGGACTATACCAGGGTGATACCATCTGGGACGGAGACTGAGATAGTGGTTCCGTGCAGTGAGTTGATAGCTGCCCTAGAGCGGGCAGAATTGATGGGCAAGAAGGGGCCGGCAATTGTTACTCTCAATATAGAAGAGGGCATAATGAGATTAGACTCCCGGGATGCGGAGCTGGGTGAATCCAGTGAATCCCTGAGGGTTGAGCAAAATGGACCGGCAGTCAGCAGTGCCTTTCAAGTTCGGTTCCTTCTAGATATGCTGAAAACCGCAAGCACCGAAAAAGTGAGGATTGGCTTGTCCAGTGGACTCAATCCCGGGATGATGCGTCCCGTTGACAATGATGATTACGTATATGTACTCATGCCTGTGAGGGTCATATAGAGCGAATGGCGTGATTTGACAGAATGAAGGTGTTATATGAAAATGGAAGAGCGGTCCGTAGCAATTAGTACTGAGACTATTAAGCTGGAGCAGCTCCTTAAATTGGCTGGTATTACTGATACCGGCGGTCAAGCCAAGATACTGATCCAAGCAGGAGAAGTCCTGGTTAATGGTAGTGAGGAACGCCGCCGGGGCAGGCAGCTTAGAGTTGGAGATTTAGTAGAGGTGAAGGGCAAGGTGCAGCTCCGGGTCGCAGCTCGCTAGAGTTGGGAGTGCCGTATTTTGCATGTAGAGGCGTTGGAGTTAAGCAAATTCCGGAATTACCGGAGTTTGAACATCGAGCTGGATCCCCACCTCAATATTTTTGTGGGGGATAATGCTCAAGGAAAGACAAATCTGTTGGAGTCAGTTTATTTCTTAGCAACGGGTCGCTCCCATAGAACCAATCGAGATGGAGATTTGATCAACTGGCATGGAGAGGAAGCCCAGGTTAGAGCCCAGGTTAAGACAATAATGGGTTCCTTTACCATGCGAGCTAATTTGTCCCGGGATCGCCGCAAGCGCTTCATGATCGGTGGTGAAGAACTGCGCCGCCAATCGGACCTTTTGGGCTTTCTTAATGTGGTTTTGTTTTCTCCAGATGACCTGCAGTTGGTAAAGGGAAGTCCAAGTATGAGGCGGCGGTTCATTGATCTTTTGCTGGCCCAGACCAGTAAAGTATATCGCTATGATCTGGTGAACTACAACAAGGTTCTGCAGCAGAGAAACAGCTTCCTCAAGAGTATTGCTGAAGGGAAAGCCAAAAGGGATGACCTGCTCCTTTGGGATGAACAATTGGTCCGTTATGGAACCCAGCTCATGTTTCGCCGGGCTAAGGCTATAGATCGGATTGGAGAACTAGCCAGCATCAGCCATCGGGAAATCAGCGGTGGAGAGGAGACTCTTACAGTTCACTACTTGCCTTTTTACGCTACTGAAGGAACGACTCCCGAGACCCTTGAGGCTCTGAGCGCCGACGAGATTGCTGAGAATTTTGCTCAAGGACTGGCGGCTCACCGTCATCAAGAGATGCGAAGGGGGGTCACCCTTGTGGGACCCCAGCGGGATGATATTCTCTTTCGGGTAGATGGCAAGGATGCAAGGCAGTTTGCATCCCAAGGTCAGCAGCGGACAGTGGTATTGGCTACTAAGCTGGCAGAACTAGAGTTCATGCGGGAAGAAGTGGGAGAGTATCCGGTACTGCTGCTGGATGACGTGCTCTCGGAATTGGACTTTTCCCGCCGTTCATCGTTTCTGGAGATTATCAGCGGCAGGGTACAGACACTGTTGACTACTACCGATCGGGACAATTTCCAACAGGATAAGCTCTGTCAATTTCGAGAATACGGGATTGTTGACGGCCAGCTGGTCGGGGAAGGGTGAGAGCCTTGTTCGTTCACCTCGGTAAAGATACTGTAGTTCGTTCCAGTAATATAATTGCGATCATTAATTGGGAAACAGTAGAGGGGTCAGAGAACAACCAACTATACCTAAAAAAAGCCCAGATGAAGGAGTTAGTGCGGGATATTGCAGGAGGAAAACCTCATTCGCTGGTCATCACCCCCAGTGCCGTGTATTTGTCTAGTGTATCCAGCACCACTTTAAAGAAACGGGCAGAGAACCCATCTTACTAAGTCTGGGAAACATGACCCGATATGTAGAAAAGGGAGTTTGCAGCAGTTCGGGGGGATTGCGTATGGATAATAAGCGGCAAGCCTATGAGGCTGAACAGATACAAGTATTAGAAGGTCTGGATGCTGTTCGCCGTCGGCCGAGCATGTATATTGGCAGCACTGACAGCCGGGGCCTTCATCACCTCTTCAACGAAGTTTTGGATAACAGCATTGATGAGGCCATGCAGGGCCGGTGTGACACCATTACGGTGATTGTTCACCAGGATGGCAGCATGACGGTAATCGACAACGGTAGCGGAATCCCTGTCGGAATCCATCCGAAGACAGGGAAATCTGCCGTTGAGACTGTTATGACCCATCTCCACGCGGGAGGTAAATTTGGCGGCGAGAAGAGCGGATATACAGTATCCGGAGGTCTCCACGGAGTGGGAGTATCCTGTGTGAATGCCCTTTCTGAATGGCTGGTAGTCGAGGTAAAGCGGAACAACCAGCTGCATCGACAGAGGTATGAAAGGGGCAAACCGGTAACTGAGCTGGAAGTATTAGGTGAGGCCGAGGGTACAGGCACAAAGATTACCTTTAAACCGGATGCAGAGATCTTCGAAACTGTCGATTTTGATGCCGATACCATCGCTTACCGTTTGCGGGAGATGGCTTTTCTGACCAAGGGAGTGAAGATAGAGTTCCTCGATGAACGGTCAGGGCGTTCCAATACCTATCAGTATGATGGTGGCATTATTTCTTTCGTAGAATATTTGAACCGGAACAAAGAGGTTCTCCACAAGGATATTATCTACATTCAAGCTGAGATGGAAGACGCACTGGTGGAAGTAGCTATTCAGTACACTGACGGATACGTGGAGAATATCTACACCTATGCTAACAATATACGTACCCACGAAGGTGGTACCCATCTCAGCGGTTTTCGCTCGGCACTGACCAGGACACTTAATGATTTTGCCCGCCGCAATAAGCTTCTGAAGGATAACGAAGAAAATCTGACCGGTGAGGACGTAAGGGAAGGCTGTACGGCTGTCCTTAGTGTCAAGCTGCGTGAACCGCAATTCGAAGGTCAAACCAAGACCAAGCTGGGAAACAGCGAGGTGCGGGGCATAGTAGAGTCGGTTGTGTCTGAACATTTAGGGATCTATCTCGATGAACATCCTGCTGATGCCAAGCGGATAATCGAGAAATCTATAGCTGCCGCTAGGGCTCGGGAAGCTGCAAGGAAAGCCCGGGAATTGACCCGGAGAAAGAATGCTCTAGAAGTCAGCTCACTGCCCGGAAAGCTGGCGGACTGCACCTGGACAGACCCTGCCCTTTGTGAAATCTTTCTGGTTGAGGGTGATTCGGCAGGGGGATCGGCAAAACAGGGAAGGGACAGGCGCTTTCAGGCTATTATGCCTTTGCGGGGCAAGATTCTCAATGTTGAAAAGGCCCGGCTGGATCGGATTTTGGCCAATAACGAGATTCGCTCCATGATCACTGCCTTTGGAACAGGCATTGGGGAAGAATTCGACATATCCAAGGCCCGCTATCACAAGATTATTCTCATGACAGACGCTGATGTGGATGGGGCCCATATTCGCACTTTGCTTCTTACCTTTCTTTTCCGCTATATGCGGCCGCTGGTGGAGCAGGGATATGTCTATATTGCCCTTCCTCCCTTATTTGGCGTCAAGAAGGGACAAAAACAGTATTACGCTTATGACGAAGAAGAATTGGATAAATTGCTGGATGAAATCGGCCGGGACGGCATCAGCGTGCAAAGGTACAAGGGTCTAGGAGAAATGAATCCTGAACAGTTGTGGGAGACAACGATGAACCCAGAAACCAGGACTATTCTCCAGATACAGCTGGAAGATGCCATCGAAGCAGATGAGATTTTCACAACATTGATGGGTGAGAAGGTAGAACCTAGGCGCGAGTTTATTGAGACCCATGCCAAAGAAGTTGGATATTTGGATCTATAGGGGCCTAGTACGGAAAAGAAGGTGAAGCGGCTATGAGTCTTTTTGAGCAGAAAATTATTCCCGTAGGTATTGAGGAGCAGATGCGGACCTCGTACCTGCGTTATGCCATGTCGGTAATCATAGATCGGGCCCTGCCAGATGTCCGGGATGGTTTGAAACCAGTGCAGCGCCGCATCTTGTACAGCATGAGCGAGCTGGGGATGCGTTCCAACCGCCCTCACCGAAAATCGGCCCGTATCGTCGGTGAGGTCATCGGTAAATACCATCCCCACGGGGATTCAGCCATCTACGATGCCATGGTGAGAATGGCACAGGACTTTAACTACCGGTACATGTTGGTAGACGGGCACGGCAACTTTGGTTCCATTGATGGGGACCCGGCAGCAGCGATGCGGTACACAGAGGTTCGACTAACTAGGTTCGCTGAAGAAATGCTCCGGGACCTGGATAAAGATACCGTTGATTTTATCCCCAACTTCGATGATACCCTGGAACAGCCCGAGGTGCTGCCCGCCCGGGTTCCAAACTTGCTGGTAAACGGTGCCTCCGGCATCGCCGTCGGGATGGCCACCAATATACCGCCCCACAATCTGGGGGAAATCGTCGATGGATTAGTCATGCTTATAGATAACCCCGATGCATCCATCAAAGATTTGCAAAGGGTCATCAAGGGACCGGATTTTCCCACCGGCGGCTTAATTCTTGGGCGGGAGGGAATTGATGAAGCCTATGCCACCGGTAGGGGACGGATTCAAATGCGGGCCCGGGTGCAGCTGGAGCAAATGTCCAACGGCAAGACCCGCATAGTAGTAACCGAGCTTCCTTATATGGTGAATAAGGCCAATCTCATTGAGAAGATTGCGCAGCTGGTCAGGGACAAGCGGATTGACGGGATTACCGACTTGAAAGATGAATCAGACCGGGATGGTCTCCGGGTGACAATAGAGGTAAGGCGGGATACAAATCCCCATATAGTACTAAATCATCTGTACAAACATACTCAGCTCCAGGATACCTTTGGCGTGATCATGCTGGCATTGGTAGACGGTCAGCCCAAGGTCCTGAACTTAAAGGAGGTGCTGGAGCACTATCTTCAGCATCAGCGGGAGGTAGTCACACGCCGCACCCGCTTTGAGCTGCGGAAAGCTGAAGAAAGGGCCCACATCCTCGAAGGGTATCGGATCGCCCTGGATAATCTCGATGAGATCATCAACCTGATCAGAAGTTCGGCCAACGATCAGGAAGCCAAAGAAGGGTTGATGACCCGTTTTGGTTTGACGGAAAAGCAAGCAGTTGCCATTCTCGATATGCAGCTGCGGCGCTTGACCGGGTTGGAAAGGGATAAGATTGAGACAGAGTATGCTGAGCTTCTCAAGAAAATCGCCCGTTATAGAGAAATCCTGGCAGATATCAAGGAAGTTGATGCCATTATCCGGGACGAGCTGCTGGAGGTTAAGGAGAAGTTCGGCGATCCCCGGCGGACAGAGATCACCGGCCGTACTGGGGAAATAGAGATTGAAGACTTGATTGCCGATGAGGATATAGTGGTGACTTTGACCCACCAAGGCTACATCAAGCGGATGCCGGTTAATATCTATCGGAATCAGCGCCGGGGAGGCCGGGGTGTTACAGCTCTAACTACCCGGGAGGAGGATTTTGTTGAGCACTTGTTCATCACCTCCACCCACTCCCACATCGTCTTCTTTACCAATAAAGGGAAGATGTACCGGCTGAAGGGGTATGACATTCCTGAAGCCAGCCGACAGGCACGGGGGGTAGCACTGATCAACCTGATTCCCATTGAGCCGACGGAGAAGGTGCAAGCCGTCCATGCTGTCAAAGACTACGGCAATGGTGAATATGTGGTAATGGCAACAAAGATGGGTCGGGTTAAGAAAACCGCCTTGGATGAGTTTAACAGTCCCCGGGCCGGCTTGATTGGGATTGTGCTGGAAGACGGTGACGAACTCATAGGCGTTCGGATAACCCAGGGTGATGAAGAAATTTTGCTGGTAACCAAGCAGGGAATGTCGATCCGCTTTAGCGAAATTGAAGTGCGACCAATGGGCCGAGCTGCAATGGGTGTTAAGGGTATTACCTTGAATCCTGGCGATGAAGTGGTCAGTATGAACGTTGTTGTTCCAGATGGGCAGCTTTTGGTCGTGACGGAAAATGGTTACGGCAAGCGAACCGACTTGGAGGAATACCGGCCCCAAGGTCGAGGCGGCAAAGGGATTAAAGCCATCAATAAGACAGAACGGACAGGTAGAGTTGTGGGAGCTAAGGTCGTGAACGAAGAGGACGAGCTGATGCTGATCACTGTCGGAGGAGTGATGATTCGGCAGTCCGTTGCAGAGATATCTGTATTTGGGCGCAACACCCAAGGCGTAAAATTGATGCGACTTGAGGACGATGAACGGGTTGTAGCCGTTGCACTAATTGCTGGAAAAAGCGAGGAATAAGGGTATCTCCCTGGGATAGACAAAGGCTGACCAGTAAGGTCAGCCTTTGTGGAAGGGGAGTAGGGATTGTCGAAAACTCATCCCAAGCAGTAGTATTACCAAAGTAGGCTATTCTTGTCTAGAATCTTTTGGTAGTGTTAGATTACTACTGGAATCAGTGTTAGCGTAAAGTTTTGGTAGGCGGTGGCAGGAAAAACGCGTGTGGAGATAAAAATAGAGACCTCGCACCAACAGATAGACAGAAAGGAGCGAGGTCTCATGAAGAGCGATGGCATAGACATCGCC
>JAAYHH010000105.1 GCA_012735435.1 Bacillota bacterium
AAGGTCAGTTTTCCATACACCAACCAGGCAGGGCGTACCCGCACCTTTAGTGTCTACTTTCCCGGAGTAATCCCTAGTTTGGAAAGAAGGCTTAGGGAATCCAGCTCCCAGTATGTGCAGCAGGAAATCGAACAGTATATGAGCTACATTCCCTGTCAGGACTGCCGGGGGGCCCGGCTGCGGCGGGAGAGCTTGGCAGTGACGGTGGGGGATAAGAATATCTACGAAGTTACCACCCTGGCAGTCAGGGATGCCCTGGAGTTCTTCAATAATTTATTCCTCAGTGAGAAAGAGGAGAGCATCGCCCGGGAGATTTTGAAGGAAATCAAAGCCCGGTTGAGCTTCTTGGCCAATGTCGGTTTGGATTATCTCACCCTGGATCGGGCCGCAGCCACCCTTTCCGGAGGAGAAGCCCAGCGGATCCGGCTGGCAACGCAGATCGGGTCCAGCCTGATGGGGGTTTTGTATATCCTGGACGAACCCAGTATCGGGCTCCATCAAAGGGATAATGAGCGGCTGCTAGAGACCCTGAAAAATTTGCGGGATTTGGGAAATACGGTCATAGTAGTGGAGCATGATGAAGACACCATTCGGGCCGCCGACTATATAGTAGATATCGGCCCAGGGGCCGGCGCCCAGGGAGGAGAAATAGTGGCCGCTGGGACCTTGGAGGATATTATGAACTGTCCCAGGTCCATCACCGGCCAGTATCTGTCGGGTAAGAAATATATCCCTATTCCCAGGGAGCGGCGGCAGTGCAACGGCAAGTACGTGGAAGTCTTAGGGGCCCGGGAGCATAATTTAAAGAATTTGGATGTCAAGTTCCCCTTGGGAGTGTTTATCGGGGTGACTGGGGTGTCCGGTTCTGGGAAGAGCACCTTGGTCAATGAGATTTTGTATAAAGGACTGGCGGCCCGCCTCCATCGGGCTTCGGCAAGGCCCGGTGCCCATGAAGATATCCTTGGAGTTGAGAATCTAGATAAGGTGATAAATATCGATCAATCACCCATCGGCCGTACTCCCCGGTCCAACCCGGCAACTTATACCGGGACCTTTGATGCTATTAGGGAGATATTTTCCCAGACGCCGGAGGCCCGGGCCCGGGGCTATAAGCCGGGAAGATTCAGCTTTAATGTCAAGGGCGGCCGCTGTGAGGCCTGCCGGGGTGATGGAATTATTAAGATCGAGATGCACTTCTTGCCTGATGTGTATGTACCTTGCGAAGTTTGCCGGGGGAAGCGATATAATCGGGAGACCTTAGAGATTAAGTATAAAGGCAAGAATATTGCCGATGTGCTGGCTATGCGGGTTGATGAAGCTCTGGAGTTTTTCAAGAATATCCCCAAGATCCGCCGGAAGCTCCAAACCCTCCAGGATGTGGGCTTGGGCTATATGGAATTGGGACAGCCGGCGCCTCAGCTCTCGGGAGGAGAGGCACAGCGGGTGAAGCTGGCTACCGAACTCAGCCGCCGCAGCAACGGCCGAACTTTGTATATCCTCGATGAACCCACTACAGGTCTCCATACCGATGATGTCAAGAAGCTGCTGGCTGTGCTGCACCGGCTGGTGGAGGCCGGAGATACGGTAGTGGTAATCGAGCACAATTTAGATGTGATTAAGACCGCGGATTATATCATCGACTTAGGCCCCGAGGGAGGGGATCAGGGCGGTCAGCTTGTGGCCTGCGGGACCCCTGAGGAAATAGCAGCCAATCCCGCTTCCCACACGGGGCGGTTCCTGCGGAAGGTACTGATGGACCATCCCGGCACTGCCAGAGAAGAGCTTCTCCAGAATGATTCCCTTTTGGCGGCCGCGAGCGATGCTTGAGGGATTGGGTAGATCTTAGGCTCCCTCAGTACAGATAGTCACCCACGCAAGGGCGCGGGCGGCCCTCTAGTTATGGGTAAGCTTTGGAGATTATGCCAGCGGGCCCCAGGGAGGGTTCGGGGCGGATTTTTGCGTAATGGAAACCGGAATAACCGGGATTGAGTAGGGAGGAACAGGAAAGCATGGCAACTACTGCATCGGAACAAGTTCCGATGAATATCCAAGAAAAACTTAAACTGCTTCCCGCAAGACCCGGCGTATATCTAATGAAGAACGAAAGTGATGAGATCATCTATGTAGGCAAGGCTGTTTCACTGCGGAATCGGGTGCGTTCCTACTTCCAAGCCGGCCGCCACAGCTCTCCCAAGGTGGCGGCCTTGGTTGATAATATCGCCGATTTTGAGTACATCGTCACCGATTCAGAGGTCGAAGCTCTGATTCTCGAGTGCAATCTGATTAAAGAGCACTCGCCGTGGTATAATGTCCGGCTCAAAGACGACAAGAGCTATCCCTATGTGAAGGTCACCCTGCAGGAGCCTTTCCCCCGGGTGGTAATCGTCCGGCAGATGCAGAAGGATGGTTCCCGCTATTTCGGCCCCTACACCAATGTGCAGGCGGTGCGCCAGACTGTCCGCTTTCTGCAGAGGCTCTTTCCAATCAGGACCTGCAAGCGGAATATCGGACCCGATGGGACCGATGAGCGGCCCTGCCTCAACTACCATATTAAGCGCTGTTCCGCCCCTTGTGCCAGGAAGATCAGTCAGGAAGAATACCGGAAGATGATCGATGAGATGATGCTTGTCCTGGAAGGCCGCCATGAGAAGCTCTTGCAGGAGCTGACCCAGAGGATGCAGGCCGCTGCAGCGGAACTGCGGTTTGAAGAGGCGGCTCGGCTGCGGGACCAGATTCAGTCCCTGACGACTGTTGTAGAGAAGCAGAAGATCGTCTCACTAGAGAATATTGATCAGGATATCATAGGCTATGCCCGGGCTGAGGATTTAGCCTGTGTGCAGGTGTTTTTTGTCCGGGGCGGCAAAATTATCGGCAATGAGCACTTTTTCCTCGATGCTCCCACCGGCGAAGAAGGGCAGGAGATTATCACCGCCTTTGTCCAGCAGTATTACGCCACAGCTTCCTTTGTGCCTAAGGAGCTGCTTCTGCCGGAAGCCCTGCTGGAAGAAGAGGTTATTACCAAGTGGTTAAGCGAGCTTAAGGGCTCCCGGGTGTATCTTCGGGTACCAAAGCGGGGCGAGAAAAAGCGGCTGGTGGAAATGGTGGAGAAGAACGCAGACCTGGTGCTAAGAGAAAGGATCACCCGTCAGGAGCGGGAGCGTTCCCGCCGGCAGCAGGCTTTGGAAGAGCTGCAGGCATTGCTGGGCCTTTCGGATCTTCCCCGGCGGATCGAAGCCTTTGATATATCCAACATCCAAGGCACAGAGGCAGTGGGCTCTATGGTTGTCTTTGAGAACGGGGCACCGGCTCCCCAGGAGTACCGGCGGTTTAAGATCCGGAGCAAATCCACTCCCGATGACTATGCTATGATGCGGGAGCTGGTCTACCGGCGGTTTGCCAGGGGCTTGAAGGAACAGGAAGCCGGGGGTGAAGCCGGCTTTGCCAAGATGCCCCAGCTGGTCTTGATTGACGGCGGGAAAGGGCAGTTGAATGCAGCCAGCGAGGTACTGAAGGAGCTGGGCATTGAGGACGTCTTTATGCTGGGGTTGGCTGAGCGTTTTGAGGAGGTTTATGTGGAGGGGAGGAAGGATCCAATTTCCATTCCCCGGGACAGCCGCGGGCTCCATATCCTGCAGCACCTGCGGGATGAAGCCCATCGGTTTGCCTTAACCTATCACCGGCAGCTGAGGTCCCGGCGGACCACCCATTCCCTGTTGGATGAGATCCCGGGGGTGGGGCCCAAAAGGAAAAAGCAGCTGATCCGCCACTTCGGTTCAGTCAAGGCCGTTAGGGAGGCGACCCTGGAGCAGCTCAAAGCAGTACCGGGGCTGCCGGCATCGGTGGCTGAGCGGATCTACCAAGGGCTGCAAATGGAATAGTAGCTTTGGCAAGATCGAGTGTAACTGCGGGGGATTGACATTTTGGAGTCCTCCGCAGTTGCTTTTTTATTTGGCGGCAAAATGTGCCCGATTCTTATTGACTGGAAACCCTTCCCCGCGTATAATTTAAAGTGCCATCTTAATAATATTAATATAGGAATTAAAGATGTGAAGGTCGAGGTGAGATAATGTCCAACAGGAGGGTGCTGGGTGCATGTCCGGTGTGCGGCAGTCCAATGCAGGTGACAGGCCTTCACTGTCCAGATTGTCATACTTCCCTGACGGGAACCTTTGATCTGTGCAAGTTCTGCCGGCTCAACGATGAACAGCAGCGGTTTGTTGAGGTTTTTATTGCAGCCCGGGGCAACATCAAAGAGGTAGAGCGGGTTCTAGGCATCTCCTATCCGACGGTGCGAAGCCGCTTAGATGGGATCGTCGAAACACTGGGCTATGTGGTGCAGGGGTCCAGGGATAAGGAAGATGAGGTCTTTGAACCGGTAGTAAGGCGGGAAGTACTGGCAGCCTTGGATAGAGGGGAGATCAGCGCCGAGGAAGCGATACGCCGGCTGCGGAGTCAAAACCGTGCCAGTGATAGCTAAAATTGGCGGGAATAAGGGGGATAGATATGAACGAGGAGAGATTCCTGATTCTCAAAATGGTGGAAGAAGGAAAGATTACTGCCGAAGAAGCTGTTGCTCTGCTGGATGCCCTGGAGCGAGAGTCTGGGGTGGAAAAGGCTGCGGAGTTCGGAGAGCCGGCGGAGCAGGGCGGAGGCATTTCCTACATGGAGGAAAAGACGGCAAAGGACAAGCGCTCGACCTTGGAGCGCCTCCGGGATGCCATTGACCAGCGGGAGGATGCAGAGTTCGAAATAGTGCTGGAGGAGGAAGCCAGGCGCTTTGCCAAGAACGTGGAAGCAGCTGCGGAGAAATTTTCCCGGCTGATCGAAGAGCGGATTGAAAAGGAAGTTAAGCCTGCCCTAGCGAATCTCCCTACTTTTTTGGCGAGAATACCTGTGATCCGTGAATGGGTAGGCGACTTTTCTACAGTGACGGAGGAGAGGCAGGGGACTTTCCTTAACGACAACATCATACTGGAACTGGCTACAGATAATGGGTCCATCGAGGTAGAGGGATGGCCGGAGAGCCACTATCACCTGGTGCTCAAGAAGAAGGTTCGAGGCAAAGATGCAGAGGCCGTCCTAAGGGCCGCGGAAGTCGTGGAAGTTGAGGAAAGCGGCAGCCGGCTCCGGATCAAGGGAAGGACCGAGCCCAATGAAGCAGTACATATCAAGCTGTCGGTACCTGAAGACAGGTTCTATGAGCTGGCTGCCTCCACTTCCAACGGGAGAATCAAGATCGCATCCCTTAAGAATGCCATGGGCAGCATCACTACATCCAACGGCAGGGTCACCATTCGGGATCTGCAGGGGACCCGTCTGGCTGCACGGACCTCCAACGGAGCAATAGAATGTGGTAATATCAACTTGCAAGAATTGATTCTAAACACTTCCAACGGCCGGATCAGTGCCGATGGTTTTGCCCAGCACCTGGAGGCCCGCACCTCCAACGGCAGTATAGAAGTAACCCCCCGGCTGGGCAGTGCGCTGCAGGAACAGTGGTTGGATCTCCACACCGCCAACAGCGGCATACGGGTTAACCTGCCGCCGGCTCTAGCTGGTGCCTGTTGGCTGGATTTGAGCACCGGCTTTGGTTCCATGAACGTCAATGTAGATGACATGCTGTATCACATCAAAGAGGACCACGTGGGGTCTAAGCGCATCAAAGGTGCGACCAGGGGTTATGGGAACGCCGATGCCCGGGTTCGAGTAGTTGCCCGCTCGGCCAACGGTGGGATTACTATTGACAAGGCCCAGAGCTAGCGGTATCCGGCCTGCTGATTGTGATTGAAGACGAGGGGAGGGGGTAAATTGAGAAGACTTACCCGTTCGCAAAACAACCGCATGCTGGCAGGAGTATGCGGCGGTATAGCTGAATACTTCGGTATCGATGCGACGGTGGTCCGGCTGCTGTGGACAATGCTTTCGCTGCTGACCATGTGGCCCGGCATCGTGGCGTATATTCTGGCTTGGATCATCGTGCCGGGGGATTCCAGGTATTAGCCTGCTCCCATCGATAAGCTGCGATCTGTTTCGGCAATACTATGGTACTGATGGGGACAAGGCATGGGCTCACCCTTAAGGGTGCCCATACATATGCTAGGTCCTGGGAGGGAGATCGATGTGTCCAGTGTATTATGAGTATTATTCAGCCGGCTATCGGCGGCGCAGTTGGGTGGTTCGATGGCTGGTCAATGCCATAGGCCTTTTAGTTACTGCTGCCGTTATTCCAGGCATTCAAGTGAAGAACGTCTTTACCGCCTTGCTGGCAGCAGCAGTTATAGGAGTAGTTAATGCCTTTGTGCGTCCGGTGTTTCTCATCTTGACACTGCCCCTTAACCTTCTCACCTTGGGGTTATTTACATTCGTTCTAAATGGTTTGATGCTGCTTCTGGCAGCTGTCTTTGTGCCGGGGTTCACCGTGTCCGGATTCTTGGCAGCTATCGTTGGGGCTTTCCTGCTGAGCATTGTGAGCAGTATCATAACACGGGTAGTACGGGCATAACATCGAAAACAAGGGCGCAGCACTGAAAATCTGCGCAGCTAGATAGATAATTGCCGAGCCGCCGAGAACACGGCCCGGCATTTTTGTTGTACGGTGGGTGGTAGGGATATTTTACTCAGATGGAGAAGAAAACCGTGCTGCCCAGATTATGGAAAGGGCCGGCCCTAAGTAGCTGCAGCCTCCCCTGCATTGACATGGGAACGGCTTGGCCGCTGTCGGACAGCTGGGGAGGCTGGAGTAAATATAGGAGGGACAGAATGGCGATCAAACTTGTTGCTGTGGACATAGATGACACATTGATTACCGACGAGCTAATCATTCCCGAACGGGTTAAGGAAGCTGTAGCAAAAGCTAGAGCCCAAGGAGTAAAGGTAGTGCTGGCTACCGGCAGGATGCTGTCTTCTACCATTCCCTTTGCCCGGGAACTGGGACTGAAGGAGCCGGTGATCTGCTACAATGGAGCCTTGATCCAGAGTGTTGATGATGAGCAGCCCCTTATCCATCATCCTATACCTTTGGATTTGGCGAGGGAGATTGTGGCTCTAGGTCAGAAGGAAGGCCTCCATGTCAATGCATATCTCGATGAAAAGATGTACGTGGATGAGATCAATGAGTACACTGAATTTTACTCATCCTTCACCAAGGCCGTTGCCCATCCGGTGGGAGACCTGCTGGTTTTTATGGATAGACCCCCTACCAAGCTGCTTTATGTCTGCGAGCCGGAGATTGCCGAGAAATGGCGGGTCACCTTAAAGGAACAGTATAAAGGCCAGTTGGAGGTATTTCGCTCTAAGCCCCAGTATGTTGAGTTTACCGCCCTGGGAGTCTCCAAGGGTGCGGCCCTTAAAGAGCTGGCGGATCTTTACGGTTTGGAGCAGTCAGAAGTGATGGCCATCGGCGACAGTTTCAATGATATTCCCATGCTGGAGTGGGCAGGGATCGGAGTGGCTGTAGCCAATGCTCCCGAGGTCGTGCGTTCCAGAGCCGATTATGTAACCCTCTCCAACGAAGAAGGCGGAGTGGCAGAAGCCATTAACCGTTTTGTCCTAAGCTAGAGTAACCGAACCTCACAATGTAAGTCTCTACAACACAACGGCGCCCTTGAGCGGCTGCCGTTTTTTGTTTTCAGCCCCAAAAAGTGATGTATCAAAGCCGGCAGGATCGAGAAGTCCGGGAGCGAATATGGGTAAATGTCCTGATAACAAATGTAAGTCAGGTCGCCGCCCGCTGAGGGAGAAAACAGAGCCGGTACAGATGCAGGAAGTAGGAAAACAGGAAACACTTACAACCTGAAGTCCGGCAGGAACCTTCGGCAGAAAGGCGAAGTCAGCAGTGTAAGGTGATGGACTCCAGAGTCTATTGCCGAGGTCACTGACTTCTATTAGTCAGGATCTCTATGCAAGCCATTAAGTTTTATCATCTGGCCCAAGAGGTTGGGCAGGGAGTGAGGAAGGAGGTGAAACGACCCTAAGTGCCCTGTTCGGCTGGGGTTGGATGGTAAAAGACGCAGCATCAGACGCAGCCAGGTGGAATCCGGTGAGGAAACATGGCAACTCATAGGAGACCCCCGTAACGCACCACTAGATGCAGCACATGTAGTAAGAACTGTTGCAATCACAGTCTAATCACAGCAAGTAACCAAGAAAAACTAAGTAAGACTTAGGGGGATAAAACAGATGAGGAAAACA
>JAAYHH010000106.1 GCA_012735435.1 Bacillota bacterium
CCAGCTTCTTGCCCTCATCGATGGCGATCTGGCGCAGCTCTTCGCAATAAGGGTCTGCAGCACTGATATGGGTGGTAATAGGGCCGTCGAAGAAGGTATCCTCCCGCCCCCAAGTCCGGTTGACAAACTGATCTGTTACCACAAAGTCTCCTGGTTTGATGTGGGGCTGGAGGCTGCCCGCTGCGCAGGGGCCAATGATGCGGCTTACTCCTAGTTCCCGCATGGCCCACAAATTAGCCCGGTAATTGATCTTGTGGGGAGGGAAGCGGTGATCTTTGCCGTGGCGGGGTAAAAAAGCCACCCGTTTGCCTTCAATGGCAGCCAGGGCGAGCTTGTCGCTGGGTGGACCATAAGGGGTCTCAATCCATACCTCCTCTACATCTGGAAGGAGTTCATAAAAGCCTGAACCGCCAAAAATGCCGATATCTGCCTTATGAGTCAAGGACATGACCTCCTTTGCAGTGCGAAATAAGAAAAGCGGGTGGTACTTTAAGTTTCCCACCCACTTATTCGCTGAATCCCTTGAAATTTCCTATTTTAGAAAGCGGGAACGACTGAGCCGCCGTACTCTGCCAAGATAAACTCCTTGACCTTATCTGAAAGGAGCGCTTCAGAGAGTTTTGCCAAGTCTTCCCGATCCACATCGCTGCTCCGCACCGCCAGCACATTGACGTAAGGCGATTCGCTGCCCTCGATGAACAGGGCATCACTCAAGGGATCGAGGCCTGCCTCCAGGGCGAAGTTGGTGTTGATGATGGCTAGATCCACATCGGGAAGTACTCTGGGCAGCTGGGCAGCCTCCAATTCGCTGAACTTAAGCCTCAGGGGATTGGAGACGATATCCAAGACGGTAGCGGTGATGCCCGCGGCCGGGTCCAGTTTGATTAAGCCCTGGGCCTCCAGAAGGAGTAGTGCCCGTCCGCCGTTAACGGTATCATTGGGGATGGCAATGTGGGCACCCTGCTTGATGTCCTCGGCCTTCTGGAGTTTGTCAGAGTAGGCGCCCATGGGCTCAATATGGACCTTGGCAGTATAGGTTAGATCCAGCCTGTGATCCTTGCTGAAGTTCTCCAGGTACGGAATGTGCTGGAAATAGTTGGCATCTAGGTCCCCTTCTGCCAAAGCGAGATTAGGCTGCACGTAATCGGTGAACTCAATAACCTCCAGGTTAATTCCAACTTCCGCCAGATCCGGCTTGATCAAGTTGAGGATTTCGGCGTGGGGCCGAGGTGTAGCTCCTACCTTCAGCGTCTGGGCAGCTGCCGGAATGCTGCCTGCAGCCAGCAAAGTGATTAACAGTATGAATGTTAGGATTTTCTTCATGTTGCAAACCCCCTATATAATTTGTTGTCAAGTTTATTTTTTAGACAAACTTCTAGAAGCCCAGTCCCCCAGACTCTGCATTGCCTGCACTAAAACGATCAATATGATGACCGTAGCGAGCATAATATCTGTCCGGAAGCGCTGGTATCCGTAGCGAACGGCAAGGTCGCCCAAGCCACCTCCTCCGACAGCCCCTGCCATGGCTGAATAACC
>JAAYHH010000014.1 GCA_012735435.1 Bacillota bacterium
CAAGAAAGGATAGGCAAGACTGGAAACTGACGGCATTCGGAAAAGTAGTCTAGGACTCTGTTCTCGTTTTGGGGCTAAGACGGCTTCCTCAGGGCACCTAGGTCCATCAATGCACATATAGTGAACTAACATCCCAACAAAGGTGTAAATCAGTGGATGGAGGTGAAACTATGTACCCAGTGCGTTATGATAACGCTCAGGCCCTGGCAGCCGCTTTTTATCCTGAGATGGCATGTGAAAGGTACGGCCTGCTGCGGGAGATCAACAACAGGTTGGACCATATGCAGACCACCCTGGACAAAGTCTATCAGTGCACCTGCTGCCGCAGATGCCGGTAGCAGTCCCAGCAGGAATCAAAGACTGCTGCAGGGAATTGGACTGTAGGTTTAAATCACCAGCCATGCCTCCTTAAAGGAGGCTAGTGATGAACCGCGGCAATTTCCCCAGGCAGTACCGGTGGCTAATACCCTTAATAATGGGCATTAGTCTCATTTGGGGCAGCTGCACATCAAAAGAGCCCTTAGGGGTTCAAAAAACCTCCAGCCGAAAAGACATTGAGGCCAAAGAAATCGACACTATACAAGACTGCTTGTATAGTGTCGATTTAATCGAAGCAGGCACCGCTGTACTGCTGTCCCGCAGCCAACCAGATGAGATGATCACAGTGCCGTATCAAACTGTGAGATTTGCCCAAGAAGGCGACATTCTCAGAGCCACCGGCGATCCCTCTCGGCCTTACGAGCAAGACCAAGCAGCAGGCCTTAAGGTCCGAGAGAACATTGCCAATCTCTTGCACAAACTAACCAGCGAAAACTGAAAACCGCGTGAAATATAATATATATGACCGCAGAAAGCTCTTCAGCTGTTGAGCCTTCTGCGGTTCATATTATATATAGGGAACCCTCAGCTTAAGATGAGGGCCAGCTCTTGGCCTAATTGGAACCAGCTTCCTGGCTGGAGCAGCTCCGGCAGTAACCGTAAAGGATCAAGTTAAAATCACAGACCTCATGCCCGCCGTTTTCTTTTACATGGTTGGCCATTCTCTCCAGGATATAAGTGCCATCATAGTCAATATCCAGCACTCGGCCGCAGGCCTTGCAGGCCAGATGGACATGGGGTGCAGGGTTGGCATCATAGCGGCATATGCCTTCTCCGGTATCAAGACGGCGTACAAGACCCAGTTCTTCAAAGGTCTGGAGGGTCTTGTAGACAGTATTTAAACTCAGGCTGGGAAACTCACGGTGGAGCTTTTCATAGACCCGCTCGGCACAGGGGTGGGCCTTGGTCTGAGCTAGGGTCATATAAATAGCAACCCGCTGAGGAGTTGCCCTAAAGCCTGCCTCACGCAATCTCTTACTTATAGTGACATACACGAAAACATCACTCCCGGACACTCCAACTAAATTTACAGGGTTACTCTCTGGTTCCCTCGGTAAGTTTTTTCAAAAGATCAGCCACTCGCTGCCGGGCTGCGGCCTCTGCATCCTCATCCCGGCTCAAGTTGAACTTAATCTTGCTCCCCTCCCGGACCCCGGAAGGAAGGAGAGCCGTCGGCCAGTCAACAGGAACCTCCTGCTCGCCTGCAGGCAGCAGCAATACTGCACACTCACCTTCAATTCGATCAACGGTAGCCACAAGCCTTACCACTGACATTGCTCCACTCACCCGGCCTTTGCTCCCTTAAAACTAGAAACATCTCTAATTATCGATAACGATCCGACAGGAAGAGCCATCACTGACCACAATAATAGTACCCGCCGCACTTGTTTGGAAAACCTGGCTGCCTACAGCTTTCAGGTTGACCAAGGTCTCGGGATGGGGGTGACCATAGTTGTTGTCCGCACCTGCGGAGATAACCGCTGTGTCCGGCTGTACTGCCTCCAAGAACTCCGGAGTACTGCTGGTACGGCTCCCGTGATGGGCTACTTTCAGAATATTCGCTCTGGCGGGGATATTTCCTTCTAGGATTCGCCGTTCTGCTTCGGCTTCAATATCTCCCGTTAGAAGCACGCTAGTTTCGCCGTAAGTTACGGCCAGCACCACTGAGTTATTATTGAGTCCCTTCAAAAACGGTTCCTGGGGATTTAGAACGAGGACTTCATCCAGGCCCGGTATTTCGAGCTTATCTCCCGCCCGGGCCAGGCGGAAGGGAATTCCTTTCTGGTCTATTAGAATCAGCAAGTTTTCATAGGTCCGGCTGGTGTGGATTTGACCATCGGCCAGGACTCGTCCCACAGTAAACTTCTCTAGAACGGGAATTAAGCCACCGATATGGTCAAAATGAGGGTGGGTGATCACTACCATGTCCAACGATTTAACCCCCAGCCTTTGGAGATAAGGCACAACCACCTGGTTTCCCGCCCGGGTATCTCCGGCATCTACCAGGATATTGGCTCCAGCAGGTGTCTGAATCAGAATAGAATCACCCTGGCCAACATCCAGGAAATGAATAGTTAGCTCCTGGCCTTGAGCCCAAGTACCAGCAGCTAAAAGTACTGCAGCAACAAGCACCAATATCCTGTAAAACCTGGTCCAATTCCTTTTCTGATACATGACACGGCCTCCTTGCTCTCTGAAAGACTTTGCCTCTAGAGGCCCTTAATCCTGCCAAAGGTTAGGGCCCCTTTGAGGCTAGGGGCCCTTGAAAATCTCGGCCAAAAGTCTTTCTGCTAAGCGATCCAGGCCGGCAAAGTCGATATTGGGTTCGTAATACTTCTCCAGCTCCCGATGGCCTTCCCTGGCCTTGCCGATAAAGGATATAGCGGTTTCCAAGAGCTTATAGAAGGTCTGACGATCAATCTCCAGCTCCCCTTGATGGGTGCTTACCTTGCTTTGGTCTAGACCACAGTCAAGGTTAATAATGGGACACTCCCTCTCAATTGAGAAGGGAAACAGCTCGGTGCTGGTTGCCGCCAAGACATCTAACTGGGGAATAAGGACATGCTGCAGCTTGGATGGATCCACAGGGTTATGATAAATCTCTACCCCATAGCCCCGCTCTGCTGCTGCGGCCGCCAATTTCCCCAGAAGGACAGACTTGCCGGTCCCCGGCTGTCCTTTAATAATCACAATGCGGGTACTCGGCCCTGGCAATGAGTTTGCATGGGTAATGGGGCCTTCGGGAGTTAGAGCCGAGACAAACAAGTGCCGCTGCCAGCCGGGTTTCCCTGCCACCGGCACATCACCGAGAATCTCTTTACACAGGCGGTCTGACTCTTGGTTAACCCAGCCCCAATCCTGTGTTTCCTTGATCTTGTCTTCTAGATTCTCGTAGATCTGCCGGGCTGCCCGCAGGTAGCGGTAGGCACTGCGGAAGCGGCGGCTGCCTTCAATGCTGGCGGCTTGAATTTCCCGGGAATGCTCCCGTAAACCAGCAGCATTCAGATAATCTCCCAAGTTGATGATTTCATCTACCACACCGGGAAACTTAGGATCGTAAATATGGGGCTTCGTACCGTCCAGCAAAGCCGCACCCGCCCCAGGAACTACAAGTCCATCCAGGGATGAAGGATCGGATGAGCAGTGATGAAATTCGACATCAAGGCCCCTGGCAATGGCTTCATCACTTATTCTTCGCATCAAAGTTGATTTGCCGGTTCCCGGTCCGCCTTTGAACACGTAGACCCGCTTGATTTTTGGGCCGGCAATATAATCAAAGAAAGAATGAAAACCCAATCCTGTATTGCTGGCTGGAAAAACCCGTTTGATCCGCCCACCCTGATTCATGTGCGCAATTCCTCCTGTGCTTTTGGCTCTAGTGGACTCTGACGCGGTTTTCAGTAATCTTATCCTATGTCTCTTACGGGGGAATGTTGCAAAAAGAGAAGGGCGGCTGCACACCCGCCCTTTCCAGGTAAACTTCAAATTTGTCCTATACTTTTTCGACCCGCAGCTCCTTAGGCTTCTCCGTCCAGGTACTGGTCTAGCTTAGCAGCGATAACCTGCTTCGGGGCTGCGCCTACAATCTTATCTACCGGCTCGCCGTTTTTGAATATCATCAGAGTGGGTATACTCATAATGCCGTACTTCATTGCTGTCTGCTGGTTCTCATCAACGTTCAGTTTCGCGATGGTTGCTTTCCCCGCATATTCTTCGGCCAAGTCGTCCACAATGGGTCCTACCATACGGCAGGGTCCGCACCACGGTGCCCAGAAATCCACCAGAACTACACCGGACTGCTCAAGGACACTGGCCTCAAAGGTCGCATCAGATAGCTGCTGAACCATAATCTCAACCTCCCTGCATAGAGTGATTCACTGCCGACTCAAACATACCGCCGACACCCGGCTCTGCTGTCTTCCTAATGGTTATTTCGGTTATATTATATCCTGGGTTCGCTCTCGCTGTCAATAGCGAACAAGGCGCATCGGTACAGATTTCAGTTATTATCCCCGGGACTGCCCGGTTATTGTTTGCCTTCCACAGCCATTTGATGCGGGGCTTGTCCAGACTGAATCCCCTCTTCAGGCAGGAGCTTCAAAGCGAGCCAGCTTCCCAGCAAACCAACTGCACCGGTTGACAGAAACCCTCCGGTAAGACCCGATATATCACCTATTATACCCGCGATGATCGGCCCGCCAAACATACCTAGGGAGTAGATAGCTTGGAAGAAACCCATGGCCGTGGCCCTTTTCTCCTCCGAAACAGTCTGAATGCTCATCCCCATTACAACGGGAAAGATAACTCCCCGGCCCAGGCTCCCAATTCCCTGGGTGATATACAGCTGCGGAAGGGTTTTTGCAAAAGGCACCGCCGCAGCGGCCAAGGCTCCCAAGACGAAGCCGATAACCACAAGCCGCTTTGTACCGAATTTGGACACCATTCCCCAGCTGCTGGCCAGGGCAGCAGCCGCCATGGGCAGGGTTGACCAAAAGGTCAACAGGCTGAGCTCGGTAGCGGCAGCCCCGATTTTCTCTGCGTAGATCGGCGTAAACCCGTACATTGTGGCGAAGGTCATGTACTGCACCAAGACCGCAAGGCCGGAGACTATCAAGAGATCCTTCTCCCGTCCAACCACAAGCAGCTGGGATATTTGGACACGCTCCCTTTTCAGCTGCCGGGTTTCTTGAATCTGAAAACTGAGGAGCATCCCCGCCAGACCAAAAACCGCCCCCAGCACAAAGGGAGCCTGCCATCCATACAGCTCTGCTATGTATCCACCGGTGAAGGTGGCCAAAATTTGGCCCAAATTGCTGTAAAAGGTGGCTAAACCCATGGCCTTGGGGGCATCTTCACTGGAAAAGTAGCTTGAGAAGAGGACTGTAAAAGCAACCCAGGTGGCAGCTGCGGCACCGGATAAAGCCCTTCCCACCAGCATGGTTCCTACACTGGGCCACAGCCCCATTAGAAGACCAGATATTAAGGCCAAAAACATCCCGAGGACAATAAATCCTTTCCTCCTGCCGATCCCGTCTGACCAAAGGCCCAAGGGAATACGGAGCAGCATCTGTACTAGACCATAGGAACCCACCACCAGCCCCACCATCTTGAGGGAAGCACCAAGGTGAGTGACATAGCTGGGCAGGATAGGTACGTAAACATAAAGGGCAAACCAAAAGATTGTGGTGACTACGCCAAATAAAGCCATAGCCTTTGTCAATGCCTCCTTCCTGTCTCATGTAGAATATTAACTTTCTGGAGGTCTTTACCTGCCCAATGTAACTTTTTATCAAATGGCAGGATGTTTCCGTTGTCTCGGGAAGTATATGAAATATGTATAAGCAGTGTATAAAATTTGTCCACAGAGTTATCCACAGCCGTTGATAACTTTTTGTTCAATTCACAGTAAGGGGCACAGCAATGCGGTTGGAGATCCGGGGTGTGGAAAAACTCAGCTGGAGAGAACGACAAGTGGTAGCCTTAAAGGAATCCGGCCATTCCACTGAAGTTATAGCCCAGCGATTGGGAATCAGCGAAGGCACCATCGCCACTTTGTATAACCGGGCCCGGAAGAAAGGCTATGAGGTTGTGCTGATTATTGAAGGCGACCCCTTGGGAATTGGAGGGGATGTTGACCAAGACCAAGATCTGGAATAGAGCTCAGCTGGATCAATCCATCGACAGCCCTTGACAACAAGGGGCTTCTCGACATACACTAAAAGCAAATAATAAAAGTAAGTCTTCGGGGCTAGGTGAGAAGGGATAACCTTCAATTCCTGACCGGCGGTGAACCCAATCGGGTAAGCCCGCGAGCCGTAATGGCTGATCCGGTGAAATTCCGGAGCCGACAGTATAGTCTGGATGGGAGAAGACGCAAAGACACGTGATATGTATTATGGCCTCGGAGATCTTTCCGAGGCCATATCTATTCTATGTCTGCCCCTGACCCGAAGGCCAAACAAGAAAGGTGAGGGATCATGAACAACGTAAGGCGAATGACTATCTTGGCACTCCTGTCTGCAATTAGTTTTCTGTTGATGTTTGCATTGGAATTTCCTCTGCCCGGCTTTCCACCGTATCTCAAGTATGATCCATCAGATGTCTGCGGCCTCCTGGCAGCTTTCTCCTTTGGACCAGCTGCTGGATTTCTAGTGGAGCTGGTAAAAAGCATCCTGTTTTTCCTCTCAGGCAAATCGGCAGACGGCATCGTAGGAGCAGCAGCGGCTTTAGTAGCCGGCGGCACTTTGGTTGTAGCCGCGGGCAAGACATATGCCATGGGCAAACGTTCCCTGATTTTGTCGCTGCTGGTGGGCACTATCACCATGACCGTCATCATGGTGACCGCCAACTATTTCATTTTCTTACCCCTTTGGGGGCTGCCGACCCACCAGATCACAATGCCTTTGGTCATAGCTATGACTGGGTTTAACTTGGTTAAGGGAGTTATCACATCAGTCCTGACCATTATTATCTACCAGAGCTTAAGAACCAAGATAGCCCTAAGGGGCGCAGAAAACCATGCATAAAGATTACGCTGCATAAGGAGCAAGCTGCCACAAGGCGGGTACTGCTTTAAGCCGAATCAGTACCCGCCTGGATTTATTAGCGCTCAGCTTCTTGTTACCGCTTAATTAGCCTGCCAGCTCCGGCAAAGCTGTTATTCCAGTAGTCACCGCCAATGCGGACCGTGGTCAGTGCCACCTTCCCTCGCCCCTGGGAAGCAGTCACTATCTGGATGAGATCGCCCCGCCGGCCGGCATACAAGGCAACTCCGTTGATGCCCCTGCCTTCTGTACCGAAAAAGACCAAATCGCCGGGCTTAAGCTCATCGATGGTCAAGGAGCGAATATTCCATAAGTACAGGGTTTCACTGCTGGCATCCCTCACCCGAAGTTCCCGGGAGCCGGCCATGGAAACCAGTTCTAACTCCGGATACACAGCTCTATATGCATTGATCACCAGACCTGAAGCATCGATACCTGCCTGGGCTCCAGGTTCCGCACCCTGTTCCAGCTTAGCGAGATAATCAGATACTGTATCCTGGCCGCCGTAGAGATAGGCAACTCCTTGATGCAGCTCTCCCTCAAGCCAATACTCCACCGTCGCGTATTCCACAGCCGCTGTCAGTGCCTGCTGTGCTTCGGCATCGGAAAAGGCCATTGCCGCCGCTGACCACATCATCAGACATGAAGCACTGAGCAGGAGCACTGCCAGCATCCGCAGGCTGCCCTTTCGACATCCAGTTAGGCTTGTCTTCATCTTCCCTCTCTCCCTTCAGTAGGCCATATAAGTCTTATGAGTATTTTCCCTGCTTGACCCAGTTATTCCTCTTCCTCCCTGGAGCAACGAAGAGAGCGCCTCCATTCCATTGAATAGAAGCGCTTACTCTTCGGGCAGATGCCTAGGGACCAGCTTCGCTAACTCCGGAGTTAGTCGAAAAGGAAGATGATGACTAGTACTATGATGATGATCCAGATGATTGGGAAGTCAAACCCATCTCTCCGACGACGGCGGCGTCTACCCATACTCATAACCCCTTTCTCAGATTATTGCCATGCGGGGTTTAGCCGCTTCGCGGCTTAATACCCGCTGCCTAGTGACGTACTACAATATACGTAGTCCGCCAGCCGCCGCAACGGGAGGGGAATCCCAATTGGGAAGATAGCTTCCTACAAAACAAGAACCCCCCGCGTCCAGTTGGGGAGTTCAAGGAGTACAGCAATTCACCGCTTTGGATTATTTCTACCGGCCTCCGGTGCAGTACATCTTGTAAGCTTCGTTGAAAAGCTGCAGGTGTAGTTCCTCATCCATGATAATCCGGGCTAAGATTTCTCTGATGTACCGGTCATCAATGAGCTCAATATGCCGCCGATAGGTTTCAATGGCAGCTTGTTCTGCGCGGATATCACTCTCCAGCTGTTCACAGGGACAACCCGGCAGGTATGGGACATAGCTGGCGTTCCAGAACAATCCTTGCCCATCCATATACATAGGCGGCTGACCAAGGAGCTTGATTAACTCTGCCAGGATCTCCAGATGATGCATTTCTACGATTGCCACTTCTTCCAGCATTTGGGCAGCATCGGCCAGCTCTTCAGGCATATCAAAGTGATGGAAGAGGTATTGATTGATGGCAGTCATCTCACTGATCATCCCGGCATAGTCATCCAACAGCAGCCGTGCATATTCTGGATTGGGGCGTTCAACCCGGATAGGGGGATATGGATCAGGAATTGTAGGGATGGTTAAGGTACGCCCATGGGCTGTGTCCCTTCTCCGTCTGTTTCTGGGATTCCTCCCCCTTTCCTGGCGGCTGCACAGGAGCGATTCGAAATAGTTTAGATGCTGCATTTCATCCCGGGCAATATCTTCGATGGAATGAGCTATGGCCCGACAGGGAGCCATCTCCGCCATCCGCCGGTAAAAACCGATGGCATCAGCCTCATCCTGGGCTGCCTCATGGACCATTTCCCAGAATCTTTCACGCACAGGAATCACCTCCACCCCATTGTATTCCTGTACATAGGAAAATGGTCCTAGTTCCATGGAAAAAAACCGCTGGGTCAAATCACTTTCCCAGGATTGAGGATATTCTTGGGGTCGAAGACCGCCTTGATCTGCCGCTGAAGGTTAATTAGGGTATCGCCCAGTTCCCGGATCAAGTACGGACGTTTGGCAATGCCGATGCCGTGTTCACCGGAAACCTGACCTCCCAGCTCACTGCCTTTGGCATAAAGCCGGTCCATGATCTCTTCCATCTTGGCTTTCCATACTTCTCTATCCATGTCATCCCGCAGGACGTAGACATGCATGTTGCCGTCACCGGCATGGCCGAAACTGCGGATTCTTACACCGTATTCCTTCTCCAGCTCTTTGGTGTACCTAATAAAGACAGCTATTTTATCCCTGGGAACAACTACGTCTACTTCATCCATCTCGCTTTCGGCCTTCAGCGCTTCAAGAAAAGCTCCCCGGGCATCCCAAAGACCGTCTTGGCGTTCGGGGGTATCGGCGATGAGCACATCTTCCGCACCAGATTCTAAGCAGATGTCTCCAACCATCTCATAGATTTCCTCAAGCTCAGACAGGCTGTTGCCGTCAAAACGGAGCAGGAGATAAGCCGGAGCTGTCTTATGGGGGAATGTCTTGCCCAAATATTTCTCGGCACTTAAGATCACGTCCCGCTCCATAAACTCAACAGCCTGGGGGATAACCCGGCTCCGGATGATCTTGGGAACAGTCTCAATGGCTTGTTCCAGGGAAGGGAAAGGCACCAACAGAGTCAAAACCTTGCGGGGAAGGGGCAAAAGCTTAACTATGATCTTGGTAATAATCCCCAAGGTCCCCTCTGAGCCTATCATGAGATGGAGCAAACTGTAGCCTGAGGAGTTCTTGGCAACCTTGCCTCCCAGCTGGACTATATCTCCATTGGGCAAAACTACCTCCAAACCGGTTACATGGTCCCTCGTAACCCCGTACTTCACCGCCCGCATGCCGCCGGCATTGGTGGCTACATTGCCGCCGACGGTAGCACTTTTCTCACCCGGGTCCGGGGCATAGAGAAAGCCCATCTTTTCCACAGTTTCTTGAAAGTCCAGCAAAATGACTCCCGGTTCCACTGTGGCCATGAGGTTATCTGTATCGATCTCAAGAATCCGATTTAACCGGGCTGTGGAAAGCAGAATCCCACCATGTATAGGCACACAGCCTCCGCATAGGCCGGTACCCGAACCCCGGACAGTAACCGGGATGTTCCGTTCATAGGCATACCGCATAATGGCCGAAATGGCTTCAGTGCTGTCCGGTTCCACCACAACCTCGGGGAAAGCCCGGGCCTCACCTAATTCATCATGGGCGTAATCCTCCAAAATAGCGTCACCCACATAGATATGCCCACTGCCCACGATACCCTTTAGATAATCGATGTCTGCATCAACCAGTTTGGAATACTGCATCGGAGCTTCCCCCTTTCTGCAGGGCTTCTATGAGAGCCGGTACAATCTCATATAGGTCACCCACCAGTCCATAGTGGGCTGCATCAAAGATTGGTGCATTGGGGTCGGTATTGATAGCGAAAATAACTTCCGAGCCCCGCATACCAGCTACATGCTGAATGGCACCAGATATGCCGCAGGCGATATACAGCTTCGGCCGAACTGTTCTGCCGCTCATCCCTATCTGCTGGGTGTAGTCAGCCCAGCCCTGTTCCACCAAGGGCCGGGTCACGCCGACAACTCCTCCCAAGAGCCTAGCCAATTCTCCCAGAAGCTCTAACCCTTCTGGCTTACCGATTCCTCTACCGGCAGCGACTATGACTTCAGCATCGGTAATGGAGCTGACCGCTTCGTAAGGCCTAAACCCCAGGATCTCGATTCCTGACTTAAGCAAACCCTCGTCTACAGGACAGCGAACAACTTCGCCGTGGGGTTTGCTCACCTTATCGGCCATAGGCATCACTTTGTGTCTTACCGTTGCCATTTGGGGCCGATGGCGAGGAGTTACGATCTGAGCCATTACATCGCCGCCAAAGGCCGGCCGGGTCTGCACCAAATCTCCATTCGGCTTCACATCTAATAGGGTGCAGTCGGCTGTAAGCCCTGTTCTGAGGCGAGCTGCCACCCGAGGGGCTAAGGACCTCCCTACCGAGGTTGCGCCCATGAGAATAATATTGGGCTTAATCTGTTCAACCAAGTCCACCATAAGTGCGGTATACGGTTCAATGCGGAAACGCTCCAGGGCGGGATGATCGTAAAGATAAACCCGGTCTACCCCGTAATCTAGAAGGGCTTCAGCTTCCGAAGCCAGGTTGCTGCCGGCGAGATACACCGCCACTGCCTCGCCCAGCTTTCCTGCCAGCTCAAGTCCCTTACCGATGAGCTCATAGGTTACCGGCTGCACCTTGCCCTGCCGCTGTTCAGCAAAGACCAGCACTCCCTTATACTGCTCCTTATCTACGGTGCCGGCAGGCTCCGACTTTTCCAGCCAAATGGCATTGACCGGACAGGCCTTGATGCAGACTCGGCAGAGTCGGCAGGAGTCAGTAAACTCTATGGCATCAGCCCGCATCTCAACTCCATTGAAGGGGCAGACTTCTACACACTGACCACATAATATACAAAGTTCCTGATCTACCCGCATGCGGCTCATACAAACTTCAGCTCCTTCAGCTTATCATGGAACCGCCGGCCCAGCTCTTCCGGCGAGCCTTCCCATATTTCCTTGTCCCGACCTCGGGGCGGCGGAAAAATCCGTTCCACTTGAGTGGGAGAGCCGCTGAGTCCAAAGTATGCGGCATTGGCCCCAGATAAGGCCTTGCTGTCCCATACGGTAATTTCTCTATCCCGGGTAGCCCGTTTCAACCTGTATGACGGCAGCCGCGGCTCGTTGACCTCCTTGGTACATGTCAGAAGGCAAGGCAGCTTGATCTTCAGAGTCTCGATGCCGTCCCCCATGTCTGTGTCCACAATTATGCTGTCACCGACCAGCTCATGAATCTTCGTTACATAAGAAGCATGGGGCAAATCCAAGAGCTCCGCGATGCCGGGTCCTACCTGGGCGGTATCGCCGTCAGTGGTCTGCATGCCGCAGAAGATCAAATCAACCGGCGGCAGACGGCGAATGGCTTCAGCGAGAGTGTAAGACGTGGCCAGGGTATCAGCACCGGCAAATGCCCGATCAGATAATAAGCAGCCGTCATCTGCCCCCAGCGTATAAGCTTCCCTAATGACCGCCATAGCCTGGGGCGGACCCATAGAAATCACAGTGACCGTTCCCCCGTACTGTTCCTTTAGGGCAACTGCCGCTTCCAGGGCATAGGCGTCATATACGTTTAACTTGGATTCGACACCTTCCCGTTTTAGTACGCCCTTTTCCTCATCGATTTCCACTTCAGTGCCCTCGGGCACCTGTTTTATGCAAACAACAAAATGCACCTCACCGCCCCCCTACTTGTCATATTCCTACTCCTTTGCACTTCCCCGCCTGACTGGCATCCATCCAGCGGGCGGCGGGTTTAGCCTGTATCGATTGTTTCGTCTTAATAGACTACGATCCCTGCAAAAAGTCAACACAAACAAAGAGATCAAACACAAGTCCAACATTTCACATGGTGTCTAATTAACCCTTCAGGGCTCCAGCGGTAAGGCCTGAGATAAACTGGCGGGACATGGCCAGGTACAATACCAAGAGGGGCACGCTTGCTATGACCATACCTGCAAACAACATTCCCCAATCGGTCATAAACTGGCCAAAGAAGATGGTCATCCCTAGAGGGATAGTCTTCAAATGATCTGACTGGATAAAGAGCAGAGGGAAGAAGAAATCATTCCACCAAGGCACAAAATTAACTATAGTCACAGTGGCCAGCCCCGGCCGCACCAAGGGCAGCATAATGCGGTAGAAAATCTGCAGGTCACTGCAGCCGTCTATGCGGGCTGAGTACTCCAAGTCCTTGGGTATCGTCTTGAAAAAGCCGGTAAGCAGAAAAACCGACATGGGCATTCCGCTGGCCGCGTAAGTCAGCACCAAGGACCAGTGGGTATTCAATAGGTTTAGATCCCGCATCAACAAGAACAAGGGGAGGATTCCCAGACGAATGGTGATCATAATACCCGCCAAGAAAAACATATAATAGAAATTACTAAGCCGGAATTGATAGCGGCTGAGGGCATAAGCAGCTAGTGAAGAACATGTCAAGACAAGGACCGTGGAAACCAAAGTTACAGTTACGCTGTTTAAAAAGTAAGTATTAAAATGGGCTCTCTGCCACACCTTACCAAAGGTTTCAAAGCTCCAAACCCGGGGCAGACCGAAGGGGTTCATGAATATCTCCCTGGTGGACTTGAAGGCAGTAATGATCATAAGGAATATTGGATAGACAAAGATAAAGGCCAGAACAATGAGGAGCAGGTATATAGCTCCTTCTACAACCCAGCGCTTAAGTACCGTTGACCTTTCGTGCATAGTCCACTCTCCCCATTTTATTTCTGCATCAATACTCTACTTCGCTTTGCCGGATCATTCGGACGCCAAAATACGACACAATGGCTACGATGAGGAACATCAATATGGCAATGGCCGAGGCAATTCCTATCTGTCCGGGTTCGCCGCCAGTAGTGGAATCACCGAAAGCCGTCCGATAGAAGAAGGTACCCAGGATATCAGTTGAGTAATACGGGTTGCCGCTGGAACCCTGCATGACAAACACCAGTTCAAAGGTGTTGAAAATCCAGATAAAGGTCAGGATAGTAACCATACCTATGGTCGGCATAACAAGGGGCAGTGTTATATACCGAAATACCTGCCACCCGTTGGCCCCATCTACCCTGGCCGCCTCATGGTACTCCTCAGATATTCCCTGCAGCCCAGCCTTGAAGACCAAGATGGGAAATCCCAGCCAGCGCCATGCATTGACCATGATCACAGTGAAGAGAGCAGTCTCTGTCTGACCTAACCAAGGCTGTGCCCATTTCCCTAAGCCCAAGAGATGCAGGGCCTTATTGAAAGCGCCCCAGGTGGGATTAAGCAATAGCAGCCAAAGAAAGCCCACAATCACCATGGACAGTGTATAAGGCAAGAAAAACAGTGTCTGCAGAAGGCCGTAGCCCCTGCGCTGTCTAGTGAAGAGCACAGCTAGAAATAAACCTAAGGTGCTCTGCAGTACAAAGGTGATCCCAAAAAATATCGTGTTGTGCTTCAGGGCATTCCAAAACCTGATATTGTACGGTGCCTGCTGCAGGACAGTTCGAAAGTTATCCAGGCCGCAGTAGGCACCCCTTACCAAGCCGTCCCAGGAGAATAGACTAAAGCCAAGGGCAGAGGTCAGGGGATATACCATGAAAACGGTATATAAAATGAGACCGGGAAGAAGGAAAAGGACATAAATATTTTTCTGAAACCAGCGGATAACCAAAGGGGCTCACTCTCCTAAAAATCCGGTAGGAAATGCCTTAACCAAGACCTTTCCTACCGGAGATTATCTGCCTATTTTCTAAAGGGCTCGTACCAAGTCTCAAGTCCAGCCTGGATATTGGCCAATGCTTCATCTACAGTGATTTCGCCAGCAAATACTCCCTGGAGCTCATTCTGGAGCAGAGTCGACCCGCTGGGCTGACCATAGCGGAAAGCCGTCAGCATCAAGTAGGGTGAAGAGCTTTCCTCCATTAAGGCAACGACCTCTGCCAGAAGTTCATTGTCAGGCTCCACTCCCGGAACTGCCGAGATCTGCTGGAGAGTATTGGTAAACATTGTGCCGTACTCCTCGGTTGCCAGGAAGCGGATAAACTCAAGGGCTGCTTCAGGATGTTTGGTTGCGGCATTGATTCCATAAGAGCCATCCACATACATGGTAAGGAACTTGGGCTGATCAGCAGTTTCAGCTGGCACCACAAACAATCCTACTTCTAGATCAGGATTCATCTGAGCCAAGGTACCCAGCTCGTAGATACCAGCCAAGAACATGGCAGCCATCTCCTGGGCGAACAGCATCTGCATATCGGTATAGCCGACACCCATATACTGATCCGGTAGGTAGGGCCTGAGTTCCAGCATCCTTTCAATAGCTGCCTTAAAGCGGGGATCGGTAAAGGTGGTCTTGCCGGTTGTCACTTCGTCAAAGAAGGTGTTGCCGCCGTAAAATGTAGGCGCTACTGCTCCGAAATATGTCTCCAACGTCCAGCCTTCCTTGCCCCCGTTGGCAAAGGGTATGTACCCTGCCTCTTTGACCTTAGCTGCCAGCTGCAGGAATTCATCCCAGGTGGAAGGCTCCTGCAAACCAAGCTCTCTAAAGATAGCTTTGTTGTAAAGCACCTGCACTGTCTGGACAGCGAAGGGGACTCCGTAAACCTTGCCGTCAGCCCGGTTGGTTGCTCCCAAGAGCACATCCCGACTGAAGTTGGCAAGCTCCGGCACCTTTCTATCCAGAGCCATCAAGTATCCAGCCTTAGCCAAGGGCTCCATTCCACCGTAAGCCCGCAGATGAATGATATCTGGGCCTGAGCCTGCCTGCAGGGCCGTAGCTAGAATGGTGTTGTATTCGGTGTTCCGGTAAGCAACAAACTCAATGTTGATATCCGGATGTTTCTCGTTAAACGCTGCGATGAATTTGTTATATGCATCAACGTCTTCAGTTCTCCAACTCCAGAACGTCAGATTTACCTTCTCCGCCATGGCTGCCGGAGTCAGCACTAATCCCAGGCAGGCGATGACTGTCAAGATAACCAGTGTCTTTCTTGTCATAATCATCGACTTTCCTCCTTGCATACTAAGCTGACCTTTGTGTGCCGAAAATCCCATAGCCGGGCCTGCAGCTTCACCACCTCCTGAATGTTGGTAATCACTGTGTATTTTTCAATACTATTTTCACCGCGTCTTTAGTTAATCCTTCTTACTTACTGTATTTTTGTTAGAAGGTTTTTTAACTTCTGCAGCGAACTCTCCTATATGATGTCTTGCAGTATCTGTCTCGCTGCTGTACGGCTTGACTTTATTGATTACGTTTACAACGCAAATATTTGAGAAAGCGGTGATGGACATGAAAGATGCCTTCGAACAAAGCAACTGCCTAATTAGACTTCGAGGGCTTCTGCCAAGCCTCAGGCCCTCTGAACAAAAGGTGGCTTCATACATACTCTCCCATCCGGAGAAGGTAGTCTACCTGTCCATTACTGAACTTAGCCAAATCGTTGGTGTCAGCGATGCAGCCATAGTCAAGTTTGCTCAACGGATTGGGTACAAGGGATATCAAGATCTTAAGATCAATTTGGCCCAGGAACTGCCCCAGACGGGAGAACCGGTGTACGGAGAGATCGAGCTTGATGATAGTATCAGCGAAGTAAAGGAAAAGCTGTTCCACGTAAATATCGCAGCTTTGCAGGATACACAGGAAGTCCTTGACGATGGGGCCCTGGAAGCCGCCATCGATGCAATGCTCGGTGCCCAGCGCATCGATTTCTACGGTCTAGGGGCTTCAGGTATCGTGGCCCAAGATGCGCAGCATAAATTTCTCCGCATCGGCCTCAACTGCAATGCTTATATAGACACCCATATGCAGGCCGCTATGGCCGCGCTTCTGAAAAAGGGTGATGTGGCTGTAGGAATTTCCCATTCAGGCCAAACCAAAGACATTGTATCTGCCATAGCAATTGCCAACGCCGCCGGAGCTACCACTATCTGCATCACCAATTACCCAGCCTCCCAAATAGCCCAGGAAGCCAAGATCAAGCTTTTTACTTCTTCCCGGGAAACCACCCTAAGAAGCGGCGCCATCGCCTCCCGCATTGCCCAATTGAGTGTAATCGATGTTCTGTATATAGGAGTGGTATTGAGGAAATACGACCTGGTCATGGACTGCTTGGAAAAGACGAGAAAGGCAGTAGCCGACAAGCGCTTTTAGATTAAAGCCGTAGGAAAGGGGACCCAGCAGTGATGAACTATCGAGAATACAGCTGCGGTATGGAACCGCTGGCCGATAACAGCAGCTTGACAACAGAGGAACGCAATGAAAATTCTCTCCATCTAGACACCATGACAACCCGAGAAATCTTGACTTTGATTAATGCCGAAGACCATAAGGTTGCTCCGGCTGTAGCCGCGGCCATTCCCCAAATCACAGAGGCGGTGGACCTGATCACCAGCCGCCTGAAGGCAGGGGGACGCCTCTTCTACGTGGGAGCCGGCACCAGCGGCCGCCTCGGCATTCTGGATGTGGCCGAAGTGAAGCCCACCTTCGGGGTCGGTCTGGATACCGTCGAAGCAATTATAGCAGGTGGAGCCAAGGCCATTACCGAATCAGTTGAGGAGGCGGAGGACGATTTTCACCAAGGCGGTGAGGAGCTCAAACTCCGGGGAATTAGGGAAAACGATGCGGTAGTGGGCATCGCCGCCAGCGGGAGCACACCCTTTGTCCTGGGTGCCTTAGTAACAGCCCGGGAGGCAGGAGCCGCCACCATCGGCATAGCCTGCAATCACAACAGCCGCCTCCGGGATTACAGCGATGTGACCATCGAAGTTATCGTCGGCCCTGAGGTCCTCACAGGCTCCACCCGCATGAAAGCCGGAACAGCTCAGAAAATGGTGCTTAACATGATCAGCACTGCCACAATGGTCAAACTCGGTCATGTTTATGAAAACTTGATGGCGGGCATGCAGATAACCAACACCAAATTACTTCAACGAGCTATTCGGATAGTGTCGGCCGCTGCTGGGATATCCGCCGATGACGCCGCAGCCTTACTAGATGCATCGGGAAATGATATTAAAACAGCCGTTGTCATGGGCAAGCTCCAGGTGGACGCAGCCGCTGCCCAGCAGCTTCTGGCCAAAGCTGATGGCTATATTCGCAAAGCCATTGCCCTTGGTCTAAATGCAAGGGACTGATTCAACTGGAAACGATGGGTGGTCATATGAGATACATACTGGGTATCGACGGCGGCGGATCCAAAACAACGGCGATCCTCGCGGATGAAAGGGGAAAAGTATTGGGTGAAGGCCGCGGCGAAGCAAGCAACTACCAGACTATTGGTCTGGAAAAGGCCGGCAAGGCCATAAAGTCGGCCGTTGCCGCTGCCATTGAGAAGGCTGGCGAGAATTTCTCCGTTTCGTTGGAGAACCTAGAGGGCAAGTTGGTAGTTGTTGCTGGTTTAGCCGGGGCTGACCGCCCCTTGGATAGAGAACGCCTTAGGCCTGTGGTTTGGAACCAGCTGCCTATAAGGCCCCTGCAGCTTCGTGTGGAGCATGATGCCCGGGTCGCCCTTGCTGCTGCCACAGGAAACAAACCGGGAATTATCCTCATTGCCGGCACCGGATCCATAGCATTCGGTATCGACGATACCGGCCGGGGAGTTCGCGCTGGAGGCTGGGGCCCCATCTTGGGCGATGAGGGCAGCGGCTACTCCATCGGCAAAGCCGCACTGACCGCCGTACTGTGGGAATACGATGGCCGGGGAAAACCTACCTCCCTTACCGACAGAATAACCTCCCGCTTGGGGGTCCCGCGCCCTGATGAAATAGTTTCCCTGGTCTACCAGGGGCCTCTCCAAAGACCTGAAATCGCAAAACTAGCGGAAATTGTGCTGGAAGAAGCCGCCGCCGGCGATGAGATAAGCCAGCATCTCATCACTGACGCAGCGGAACACCTAGTTAAACTGATCAGCGCAGTCCTGACCAGGCTTGAGTGGACCCAGCAATCGGTACCTGTCGCCGGGACGGGAGGGCTTCTGCGGCCCGGCAATCTCTTGTGGAAAACCATTACTGAAATGTTGAACCACTCCCACCCCCAAGTCAGCTTCACTCCCCCAATGCTGCCTCCCGAACTTGGTGCTGTCCTGTTAGGAAGAGAATCTCTAGATACAAGGACTCCGTATAAGGAATTTCTCCTGAACCTCAGCCGCTATGCAAGGGCTACCTCTTGAGTCTCAATTCGAAGGGAAAATCTTCGCTGTATACTACCCCTGGAACCCGAATCACATGATACCGAGTCCTCTAGCATGCCAATGTCTAAGACTGATCACAAATATCTCAAGGGGTGCACTTATGCACACCCCACTTTCCTGTCTCTGCCTCCGGGTTTTCGAACAATTATTAGCTGTGCTCTTAAGATTCCTACAATTTCCAGTGGTTTGGCGAATTGGTTCACTAAGAGGAAATTCGCGCCATACGCAGAAGTATGACTATACCTAGCGAACCTATCTTCAAGGGGGTTTCGATAATGGCCAGCGAGAAGCGGGTTGCTGTATTGGTAGAACGGGAATATGAGGATCAGGAGCTTTGGTATCCATATTTGCGGCTGCTTGAGGCCGGCTGTAATGTCAGTGTCGTTGGACCGGAAGCTAATCAGGAATACCTCAGCAAACACGGCTACCCCATCAAGTCCTGCATCTGCATGGTAGATGCCAATAAGCAGGATTGGGATGCTGTAATCATTCCAGGCGGCTGGGCACCGGATCGGCTCAGAAGATATCCTGAGATGGTGGAATTGGTCCGGAAAACCAATACGCGGGGAGGAATTGTAGCCGCAATTTGCCACGGCCCATCACTCCTTGTTTCGGCAGATATCGTGCGGGGCAGAAAGGTTACCTCCTATGATGCCATTAAGGATGACCTCATCCATGCCGGCGCCGACTGGAGCGATGCAGAAGTGGTAGTTGATGGAAATCTCATTACCTCCCGCACCCCTCTGGATCTAGTACCCTTTATGAAGGCGGTTCTGGCAGGGCTGGGGCTGTAAAGAGAACAAGGGGTGCAGGGGAACTTAAGGTTCCCGGCACCCCTTAAAATTTAGCCATTCAATCCCTCTTATCCCTTCACCACCGCAACCGTCCGCAATCTCAGCACCGGCTCAACAAGATCCCGCTGATAATTAAGCACCTCATTAATGTCCTTATATGCCCACCTAGATTCCTCCGCCACATCGGAACGCTTGCGCTTCCCCAAGACGACATTTTGCGACTTTAGGTCCTCAATAACTTCCTGCACACTGAACTGCTTCACAGCTTCGTTTCTGCTCATCACCCGTCCGGCACCGTGGGAGCAGCTGTGGAAGGATTCGGGATTGCCCTTTCCCTTCACTATATAGCTAAAGGAACCCATAGCACCGGGAATGATGCCGTATTCATCCTTGCCCGCCCGAATCGCTCCTTTGCGGTGGACCCATACATCCTTGCCGAAATGATTCTCCAAGGCAGCATAGTTGTGATGGGCATCAACTTCCATGTCTATGCGGATATCATCAATACCTGCGTACCTTAGCAGGTTCCCAAAGACAATTTCCTTAAGCCGCCGCATCATCAGGGCCCGATTCTCTTTGGCAAAATCCAGGGCCATATTCATCCAGGCGATATACGCCCTTCCCTCCGGCGTGTCAGTGGGCAGGTATGCCAGCTGCCACTCCCGGGGTACTGGAGCAGAAAGCTTAGCATTAAGGTCCTGGGCCAGTTTATTGAAAGCTCGGCAAATCTGCAGCCCTAAATTGCGAGAACCTGAATGCACCATGAGCCCCAGTTTGCCGTCGTCATCGGCCTGCAGCTCTATAAAATGGTTGCCGCTTCCCAAGGTACCCAATTGGAAATAGGCCCTCTCAAGTTCCTTCACTAGTTGGGGCATTGGTAAAGCCGGCGGTTCAAACTTGTCTAGGGTAACAGATGGCTGAGGTGTCTCTTGATGGGCAAACCCAGTGGGAATGCTTCTCATAATGTCTCCTACGATCTTCTGAGCCAGTGTGCCGTTATCAACCTTTACTTCATGAAGCAAGTCTGCAGGCAGATCAACATGGACAAATGATACACCACAACCAATGTCATTGCCCACTGCATTGGGAATGATGGCATTCTCTGCGGCCAGCACACCCCCAATAGGCATTCCGTAGCCAGTATGGCAATCCGGCAAGAGAACCACGTGACGAAAAGTACAGGGCAGATTTGCCAAGTTAATTGCTTGCTCCATGCAGCTTGCTTCAACTTGAGATGGCTCCTCCAGCCAGATTTTAATGGGTTTATTGGCTACGGCTTTCAATACAAACATTTCATCACCTCTTGGCTAATGATACCCGCCAGGAGTTTTGAGCTATAAATTGCCCTTCAACCACTCCAAACCTTTGCGGAAACCTTCAGCATGATCAGCTTTTCCTTCGTATTCTACGCACCAGACGCCTTGATAGTTTGCCTTTTTCAAGCATTCCACGGCCCAGTGCAAGTCTAATTCACCTTCACCCAAGGCCGTTCCTTCATAGTCAGCTAGGCTGTTGCGGCCATCCTTCATATGGACATGGAGCACCCAGGGTGCAATCTTCTCGTAGAATTCATTTACCTTCTCTAAAGGATGCCCTGCCCAGCGGTAGTTCATGGTATCCAGATTAGCACCTATGTTCCTGCTGCCCACAGCTTCAAGCAATTCAATCTGAAGGTCGGCATCATTGGTCACTAGGCCGTGATTGTCCAAAGCAAACTTGAAATCTTCCTTCTCGATAAAATCCCGGCACCGGCTAAATCCTTCAACCATAAGCTCTACCCAACGCTCTTCAGGCACACCTTCCTTCGGCCAGCCTCCATCTACCCGCAGCAGCCTGGTACCAAGAACATCTGCCAGCCGGCAAACCTGCTGCAGACGCTCTACCTGAAACTCCATATCTTCTTGGCTGGTCACCAAAAAATCGTTTTGGGCGGCGAGGGCAGAAACCTTCATCCCCCGTTGGTCCAGCAAAGTACGAACCCTTTGGGCGGAAGCCAGAGCCTCTTCGTAGCTCTGCCCTTCTTTCCAAAGATCTTCAGCCAGCAGTTCCGTATACTCGAATCCAACCTCAGCAGCAAAGTCCAGAAACGATTCCAGATCGCCCGGGAAATTATAGTGAACTACCCCTATTTTCGCCATTGTCCAGTCTCCCCTCTGCAATTAGCTGTCAATTTCCCTTTTTCGGCACCCTTTGCTAGTACCCTCTTTCCCATGGTGATATCTGGTCAAGGCGATTTGTCCCCGGTACTCAGCCCTACTTCCAACCCACGGTTTGCTGCCTCCCTTGATCCTCTTCCGCTGCTGGATTATACTGACACTGCTGACAACATATCGGCTGCTGACATTATATCTATAATAACCGAGTTTGGGGGTGTAGCAATTGAGAACATTGATCCTATATGGCAGCAAGCACGGCTGCACAGCCAAATGCGCTTACCTGCTCCGCGATAAACTGGAAAACGCAGATGTAATAGATCTATCTCAGAATTCCTCTGTATCTCTATCCTTGGACGACTATGATGCAGTTCTGATTGGGACATCTGTCTATGTCGGAAAGATTAATAAGGCTGTAGCGAAATTCTGCACCGCCAACCTCGACAAGCTGAAAGCGAAAAGGATTGGCCTCTTTGTCTGCTGCGGGCTGCCGGAGAAGGCCATGGAGCAGCTGGAAACTGGATTTCCCAAGGAACTGGTGCAGGCTGCCCGGGTTAAAGCCTATTTTGGATACCAATACGAGATGGACCAGCTCAACTTCTTCGAAAGGATTATTATGCGGCTGGTGGGCAAACACCGAAACGAAACTGCTATACGTCATGCTGCCATTGAAGATTTTGCCCGGAGCTTTGTACAGGAAAACTGGAGATAATTAACCACCCGCTGTCATTCCAGCTGTCACAGGGCCCCCTGCAGCCACCTGCAGAAGTGCCTCCACAAAAGAGAAAAGCCCCAGAACCTAATGGTAAAGGGGCTTTATATCTGGCCCGCCCGGTAGGACTCGAACCTACGGCCTTCTGATTCGAAGTCAGACACTCTATCCAGCTGAGCTACGGGCGGTTGGTTTTCTTGGTCCCTGATATTGTACCACAAAGGTATTGCGGAAACAACCTAAGGCACCATCAACCAATCCCGTCAGCATCTTGCAGATTCAGATGGCTATCGATACGCTTTTCCATGGGAAATGTCCCCAAGTGACTCGCCTTCCCCATAACACTCCAGCTGTTCCATCATCTGTATGAATGTCGAATAGTCAACTATCGGAATCCCAAGACTCCGGGCCCTGCGGGCCTTGCCGCTGAGACTGTCAGGATCAGCAGCGGCTACCAGTTTCGTCTTTCTGCTCACTGAACTAGTCACCCAAAGTCCCCGCATCCGCGCTTCATACTCTAACTCAGAACGGCTCATGCCGGGAGCTTCGCCGGTGAAGACTACCCTATCGCCTGGCTGTAGTGCAAACCGCCGGATTGGATAGGCATGGTGGTCTTTCCAACGGGAGGCAGACTGCACAGCAGAGTCAACATGGTCAGCGGACAATCCAAGTAGTTCTGCCACCGATACTAGATCTGCCCGCGCATCAGAAGTTCTGGGGCCGTCTTCGAGGGCTAGCCGGGCTAGTGCAGTCAGATAATGCTGATGGAGAGTTACCGCATCCTCCCTGGACAAATCCAGCGCTGCAGCTGTTTCTACTAATTCGTCGGCTTCATGGCAGCTGATCCGGCCATCGAGAAGGACACGCTCCAGCACCATCAGATACTTATCCGCCTCAGGGTGAATCGCTCCCCGAGGAGCTTTAGAGGGCAGCCGCTGCAGAAAATGCTTCTTTGCTTTCATAGCCGCCAGCCTCCGGGGCCATGGTTTAACAGCTGCCGGTGGGACCTTAGGCCATACAACCCTTCTTACCGCCTGAGCAGCATCAATCCAACAGCCAAGGAAGTCATCTTCCTTGCTGATATAGAAAGCCAAGAGCTTTGCCGTTGCCCGGGCATCCTCCAGGGCAGTGTGGGCTGAATCTATAGTATAACCGATACATTCGCAGCACGCTTCCAAGGATCTGGCGCGACTGGGAAGATAATGCTCCGCCAGCCGCATGGTGCAGAGCCCCGCACTGCCATCGAGCTCAACGGCATGACCCGCCCGGGCAAACTCTGCAGCCAAAAACCGGGCATCGAAAGCCAGGTTATGGGCAACCAGCACCCGCCCGTTTAACAACGACACCAATTCAGGCAATATCTCATCGAAGGTGGGAGCCGCGTAAACATCTGCCCCAGTGAGACCGTGGATCTCGGTGGCACCAACCTCCCGAAGAGGATTGACCAGTGTCTCCCACTCATCCACCGGATTACCGTTATCATCAGCCAGGACCACCGCAACCTCCAATATCCGGTGGTTCTGTGCCGGGGAGAGTCCGGTAGTCTCAACGTCAATAACCGCGTATTGTCCCATATGTATTCCTCCACATCCAGGCTGACCCCAGGATAACATATACACAAGGGATGCAGCAAATACTGCCCCAATTGGCTAAATCTCTCCTCTACCATGGTTATGACGTCCAAGGTTCCTAAACAGCTTGCATTCGGGGACATGCTTGGTTTTCTGAATCCGCCATCCCAAGGATAAGGGGGAAAAAACACGGGCCATGGACTAATATAACTCTTTAGAATATAATGGAAATATAAATAGCCGGGGTGATTTGTATGGAGGGAACATCGCCAGCCGATTCTCGATTAAGGATATCGAAGCTTGCTGAATTTGCGGACAAGCACTCTGAGCTTTTCTTTCTGCGGTATGAACTGACAGAGTCAGCCAGATTTGTGCGGCCCTTAATGCTGATTTTAGCTTTAGTATATATGCTCTTTGCAGGTCCAGATTGGTTCTTGCTTAGGGATGCAAGAATTTTTGGGTCCATTGTGGTCATCCGACTTACTGTCGCTTCCTCTATCCTCGCTCTCTACCTGGTAATCAGCAGTGAAAAAAACTATCAAGTGTACCCCTGGCTGCTTACCGTGTGCGAAATGATAGCCAGCACTGGGTTTGTCTTGATCCTGATGAAATATCCAGCCCCTGACTTTCGAATTCATACCTTTTGGGCTTCTTTGCTCATCTGGTGCTTTGTCCTGGTTCCAAACAGGTGGCTCTATATCGTCTTTGCTTCCATTTATACTGGAGTCATATTCCTAGGCATGGCAGTTTACTATCTAAGTCCCCTCAATCCCAGCCACTTTTCCGCCGCCGTCTACTTTGTTACATTGTCAATCGGACTCGCAGCAGTCTCCTCCCATAGAATGAATTCTTACAAACGTTCTACCTATGCCGCTCTCGAGGCCCTTGCCAAGCTGTCTGAAACCGATGGACTGACTGGACTGTATAATCGAAACGGCTTTGATCGAAGGCTTAGGGAGAAAATGGCAAGCCTTACCCACTCCAGCCAGGATCTAGCCCTGATCATGATAGATCTAGATGACTTCAAGCAAATCAACGACCAGTGGGGACATCAATACGGTGACTCTGTCCTGGTAGCTTTAGCAAACCATCTCAGAACAGCTGTACCACCAGAAGGCACCCTGGCGCGGTGGGGTGGAGAAGAGTTTATAGTGCTTTTGCCCGGCTATAATCTAGACCAGGCCTCGAAGACTGCCGAGGAGCTGCGGAAACATCTAGCCGAGCAGCGCTACGCACATGACACAGGAGTCACTGCCAGTTTTGGCGTAGCTGTTGCCGAACATGGCGAAAGCTGTGAATCACTCCTCCGCCGGGCAGACGAGCTCCTTTATCTAGCCAAGGCAGGCGGGAAAAACCGTGTGGCATCAGACCATACCGCCTTGACCAAGGAGCTCGCCAAGACACCGTAATGCCTAGAATGCTAGGTCAAACGTGTCGGTCAACAAGAATTGGATTACCACCCTGCCAGTTCTCCATTGCCTTCCGGATTGAGCGGTCCATTTCCTGCGCGAAAGCTGTCCCCGTCTTGCGGGCAAACATATACTGGGCAGCATTCTCCGCTCCATATTTGTTAGGCCGAGGGATCGCGGCATCCCGCTGTGCAAACATGGCTGTAAGCTCTTCTTTATTGAGCCGATGATACTTCTCTTCGAACACAAAATACTGCTGTTCAAACCGGGGGCGCACTGTCGGTTTATAGTCATCTGGATAGTAACCTAGACACAGCATGGCGATAGGAAAAGCATATTCCGGCAAACCTAGAAGCTCACGATGTGTCTCGTAGTTTTCCATAATATCTCCTATGTAACAAGAACCGATTCCCAAGCTCTCAGCAGCGATCACAACATTCTGTGCGGCAATCAAGGCATCGCTTACCGATATGAATAGATCCCCTAGGTTAGGCCCCCTGAACTCCAGGCCTGTCCGAAGGCAAAATTCTTTCACCTCGGAGACAAGATAATAGTCAAACCAACGCTGGACATCCGCCAAAAAGACCATAACCAGCGGGGCCTTGGCGATGAAGGGCTGGTTATCACATGTCTTGCTGAGCACCTCCTTGGTATGCTGATCCCGGATGAGCAGAATTGTGTAGAGCATCATATTGCCGGCGGTTGGTGCCCGTTGGGCGGCATACAGCAGTTGTTCCAGATCTTCGTCTTTAATAGGAACATCCTTATAACGGCGTAAAGATGTGCGCCGCTCAATGACCTTCATAATCTCATTCACCTAGTTCCACCTTCCTTCTTTCCAAGGCAGCTCCAATCCCTAAGGAATTTTGAGTTATTACCTGCGGAACAGGGCGCCGAGGGATATAGCATTCCTAAGCTCTGCCTTTCCCACCCCTGGGAGTTTACCATCCCGGAACAGCCCCAAGCCGCCACAGCTATGGCTTGGCTATCTTCTTGGCCACGAACACATAGTTGTCCCACTCATCGGCATACTCATCCAGCTCTTTAAGTCCGCATTGCAGGAGAAGCTGCCGGTATGCTGTAGCCCCAAGGGAAATATAGGAAAATGACACATCGTTCATCACACCTTCTCGTATCCCCTCCTCTTCTCCTGCAGTGAAGAGAAACAGCCCGCCGGGCCTGAGATGCTGCGACACTTTCAGTATGGTTTCAGCCTGATCTGCCTCTGATAGGTGAAACATCACGCCCCAGGCTACTACTGCATCAAAGGTCGTGCCGAAGAAGTCGAAGCCCTGAATGGTCTCACATGCAGCATGGGCCTGGGGAAGGTTTGCTCGAAACCGGGCAATGACTTTCAATATTACCTTTAGGACGCAAGGGACCTGCAAAAGGGACATAGAATCTAAGGTAATCAATGCTTACAGGGCTGCGGTAACTTCCGGTTGAATAACCTACTATGTACATCATATTGTTGTAAGGATTGACCCGCCAAGAAGTCTCCGGAGGGAGAACCGATGAAAAAAACACTACCTTTGCTGACTAACTTCCAACTGAAATGCATTGCCGCGCTGCTCATGGTCTTGGACCACTTACGGGCATTCTTTCCTGTACTGCCCCTCTGGTTTCGCTATCTAGGGAGGCTATCTGCACCCATTTTCTTTTTTCTGACAGTTGAGGGATTCTTCCATACTAAAAATCGGGGGAGGTACGCCGCCCGGCTCTTGGCTGGGGGCGTCGTTATGGCGGCGGGTTCCGGCATTATCACACATTTCTTCCCCAGCGATATAGGGCTGTATAACAACATATTCTTCTCCCTGGGACTGGGAGTTGCACTGATGTCTGCCTGGCAGCAGCTCCAGGAAACTGGGGATGAGCAGCTGTTCAAGCCTGTCATCTTTCTCATCCTGATTGCCATGCTCTTCACAGAAGCCAATATATATGGAATCATGATGGTCTTAGTTTTTTACCGCTTCCGGGAGAGAAAGGACCTTTTGACTCTTTTCTACGTCGTGGGAACACTGCTTCCCAGTCTTGTCAGTCCTCTGAGCTTTAGGCAGCCTCTAAGCATTAGCTACAACCTGAGTATCCAGCAATTTTTCGTAATTGACTATCAGTGGATGATGGTTTTTGCCCTGCCTTTCTTCTTCCTATACAACGGTGAGCTGGGGAGTAGAAGACCAGCAGCCAAGTGGTTCTTCTACATCTTCTACCCAGCTCACCTTTGGATCCTGTACCTAACCAGATATTGGATTTTTGCCTAGTATCCCGCCTGCAGATCAACGATATTTTTCATTTCATCTTTGCGGCCGTCCAGCCAGAGTTTCAAGTTGTGACAAAAAATCTCCGTTATCCTGCGATTAGCCTCCGGTGTCACGCCCCCAGAGTGGGGAGTAATGATCACATTGGGCATCTCCCACAAGGGACTGGTTGGAGGCAGCGGTTCTTCTTCGAACACATCTAGACCGGCCCCTGCCAAGTGCCCCGCTTTGAGGGCATCGATCAAGGCCTGTTCATCTACAATTGGCCCCCGCCCTATATTGATGAGAACGGCATGGGGCTGCATTAAGCTTAGCTCCTGTGCGCCGATGAGTTTCTTAGTCTCACGAGTCAGCGGCAGGGCAATCACCACATAATCGCTGGCTGCCAAAAGCTCCCGAAGTCCACTGGGGCCGGAGACTAAATGATCTACACAGGAAGGCTTGTCCGTCATCCGCCGTTTATATCCCCAAACCTCCATACCGAAGGCTTTAGCTCTCAGGGCAATTTGCGTGCCTATATCCCCAAGGCCCAGGATCCCAATCTTCTTGCCGAAAAGCTCATGGGAATCCGGCAGTTTCTCCCACCGCTTTTCCTGCTGAAACGGAAGATACCGATAGATGGTGCGACTGAAGGTCAACATCAGGGCAAAGGCGTGCTCCGCCATTGGGATTCCATACACACCGCTGGAGTTTGTCAGAATCACGTTAGAATGTGCATAGAGCTCTGGATCTGTGTAACCGTCGGCTCCAGCGCTGGGCAGATGGATCCAGCTCAGCCCCCGCGCTTCCTTCAGGAATCGGCGGGGCGGCCAACCGAAAAAGATGTCTGCCCATGCCGTGTCTGCTGCGGCAACTGCTTCTCGTTCCTTAACCCGCACGTCCGCATTAGGCGCGGTCTCCTTTACCTGGTCCAGCAGCCTGTCATCCAGCCCGTGAGCAATCAATATGTTCGGCCGTCCCTGACTCATGTTGGCTTCCTCCTTGCGAAGTCTGTTCTCCCCGGTCCCAACATTAAGCCACAATACCCCTTGAGGGCGCACCTTCAGGCTGCCTCAGGTCCAGCCTACCCTTGCGGCAGAGGCTCCAACATTTGGCTCAAGACCTCATGGAGAGCCTTGCTGATCATCTCATAGCGTTCCTTCCGCTCTGTCAGGTGGGAAGGAAGGGTTAGGGGCTGGCCAACCTTAACGGTAATCCGGCGCTTCATTCGCTGTATAGCAACTGGTACGATATGGGCGTTGGCTTTGCTGGCCAGCATGGCTGCACCTGGCTTTAGAGGCAGTAATTTCTCACCGTTGTCACTCTTATTTCGGGTGCCCTCCACAAAAATCCCCAGCACGGACCCCTCCCGCAAAACCGACAGCGCCTGCCGGATCGCATTCCGGTCGTTGTCGCCCCGGCGTACGGGAAAAGCTTTAAGATGGGGCAAGATACGCCCGAATATAGGTATCCGAAAAAGCTCTTCCTTAGCCATAAAATGTACCGGACGACGGCTTGCCAGGACTACGAAAATGGGGTCCCACAAGCTCTTGTGGTTGGCTGCTAACACCACTGCCCCTTCCTCGGGGATATGCAGCTTGCCTTCAATGTGAATGCGAAAGATCAAGGGGACAAGCAATCTAAGGGCCGCTACCACTAAAACATACAGCATCATTTCACCCCATAACGTCTTCGGTCTAGCTGCTTCATAGCTTTGAGTATCGGGCCGAACGCTGTCTCCCTCATCTACTCTGTTCTCCACAGACCTACTGCTCTTAGTGATTGTTTTCAAAGTAAGATGCTCTCAATTCTCTAATCATGTCGTGCTTGAGATTCCAGAGCTTCTCACTTAAGTCAACGATGTATTTTTCCGGATTGATCAAGCGCTTGTACTCCGGCCAGAAATGCTCAAGCTGCTTGGCGGCATAAGTCTGAATCTCCTGCACCGATGGGCATTGGTACACTTGCTCACCGTTCCGGAAGATAGGCACCAACAGACGTTCTGCGTCATAATTCCGCAGGGTCTTCCGCTTCCAGGTATCTACCGGGTCAAATATGGTAAGAGGTCCATGGGGAGGAATTTCCTCATCGGCGAGAATTATCAAATCTGCTAAAGCTTTGCCGGTCTCCCTGCTGTAGAAGCGGACTACATCCTTAATCCCCGGATTGGTGGTCTTTTCGGCGTTATCACTGACCTTGATCTTGGGAACCATCTTGCCGTTTTCCTCTAGGGCGACCAATTTGTAGACACCGCCCAGAGCGGGGTTGTCATCACCGGTAATCAGTTTGGTCCCTACTCCCCAGCTATCGATTTTGGCTCCTTGAATCTTAAGATCCCGAATTAGATTTTCATCCAAATCTCCGGAACCTACGATGATAGCATGTTCCAGCCCCGCCTCATCTAGCATTTCCCTAGCCACTTTAGACAAATATGCCAGGTCACCGCTATCTATACGTATTCCCAAGAATTTATGGCCTTTTGCTTCCAGTTCCTTAGCAACTGTAATTGCGTTGGGAAGCCCGCTTCTAATGGTATCGTAGGTATCTACCAGCAGCAGGCAGGCATCGGGATACGCCTCAGCATAGGCTCTAAAAGCAGTCAGCTCATCGGGGAAGCTCATAACCCAAGAATGGGCTTGGGTACCCGCGACAGGAATGCCGTACAGCTGGCCTGCCAGTACGTTGCTGGTGGCGCCGCAGCCGCCGATAAAAGCCGCCCGGCTCCCATAGAGACCGGCACCAAGCCCCTGGGCCCGCCGCAGGCCAAACTCCATGACCCCGGTATCTTCAGCTGCACTCACAACCCGTGAAGCCTTGGTTGCAATCAGAGTTTGATGATTTATAATGTTGGCCAAGCTGGTTTCGATGAGCTGGGCCTGGGCTATCGGGGCTGTAATCCGCATAATGGGCTCATTGGGGAAAATGGGGGTTCCCTCTACCACCGCATCTACATCCCCGGTAAATCGAAGTTTCCCCAAGTAGTCGAGGAAATCTTCGGAAAACAGCCCTAGACTCCGCAAATAATCCAGATCATCCTTAGCGAAATGAAGTTCATTCAAGTATTCGATGGCCTGCTCAAGGCCGGCGGCTATAGCATATCCGTTGCCCCAAGGCAAGCGGCGGAAGAACAGATCGAACACAGCTTTGCGATGAGCCGTACCTGACTTGTAATATCCATAGACCATCGTCAGCTGGTACAGGTCTGTTGCCATAGTCAAGTTATGTTTATTCATTGTTGTACCCCCCAGCTATATGTAACCCCGATGCGCCCGGCTGATGCGCCCGGTTCAACATAGACATTATAGCAGAAGTATGCTGAAATGTCGTTAAATGTAGGAGCCCATCCTGGGGTCCGGATGGGTTCCTCGACAATCATCGGTTATGCTGTCAGAGCAGCTTCCATCGTAGGACAGCACTCTGCTCTTAACTTACATATCGATCTGTTCCCGCCTAAGATTAAGCCCAATAACCACCAACTGACCCACCGGCCCCACGTCTCTTACGGCACTGGCAACCTCCGTCTTCCCCATAGTATACTGAAATAGATGGGGCCTGCCGCCAATATCAACAAAACCTTTAGCCCGCAGGACATTGGAGGGCAGGGCAGCGGCGATTGTATCGCAGGCCTCTGTGGTATCGGCAAAGGGGCCTGCCGGGACTGTAATAGACACCATGGGATCCCGGGCCGGCACCCGTTCCCCCCAGTATCTGTGCTTTTCAGCTTCTGCTGGCAGAGACAAGATCATATCCCACTCAGCCGGGTTCAACCGCCCGTAGGGAGCGGCAAGCTGCACTGCATCGGCGTTTAGTTCTGTTAGGATCTCCCGGAGCCTCATCAATTGAGCTTCCTCGACCAAGTCTGTCTTGGTGATCACGAAAACATCCGCCGCCTGAGCCTGGGCTCTAGCAGCTCTCATAGTCTGAATCACCTTGGGGAAATTGACGGCATCCACCATAGTTATGGTTCCAAACAGCCGGTACGCTCCCTCAAGCTCCGGATAAGCCAAGAAATCCCCCATTTCAAAGGGATCAGCAACGCCAGTTGCTTCGATAACAACCATCTCTGGCTTGTGAGTTTCGGCAAGTTCTTCCATGGCAGCTAGAAAGTTGTCCCTGATGCACACACAGAAGATCGAGCCGTTTTGCAGCTCCACCAGATTGGTTGGGTGGTCACCTACTAGTCTACCGTCGATACCCACACTGCCGAACTCGTTCATCACTACTGCTGTCCGCTGGTATTTGCGGGCCAACACAGGCAGCATCTCATTGAGAAAGGTAGTCTTGCCGCTGCCGAGAAAGCCGGTCAGCAAAATGACTTCAATCAAGATTTCAACACCTTCTCAATTTCCTGCTTGTAGGTGGCAAGATCAGGGATATACGAGACAAAGGTCGGTTTGCCGTTGATCACGATGGTGGGAATATTGGTGACACCCAAGCGCTGCATCCGCACCACATTTTCCTTCTCCGTAATCTTATATTCAACCCAGTCAACCTTGCCTTCAAAGAACTTAGCTACTTCCCTGGTGGCGTCAACCATGTACTTGCACGGCGGGCAAGTGGCTGAATCTAAAGTAAGCACTTCGATTAACACTCCAGACAAGCTATCGTAATCCGGAATTTCCACCTCGATTTCTGCTATATCGCTGTCCTTCTTGTTGTTTTGCACAAACACCCTGGCTTTATCAGGGTCAAAGACTGCTAGGCTCACGGCACTGACGTTTTCCGGCGGAACATTGTAGGGCATATCACAGCCAGGCGACAAGATAAAGCCGGAGCCGCTGTGGGCATCGATCAGTTCCAGGGCTGACTGCATATTATCGGCTGGACTTCCCAGCAGCATCACCGTAGTCAGCGGGATATTGCCGCCGTAGGATACCTGATACCTATCGGCAATCTCTTTGGCATAGCCCAAATCTACATTTTCATCTACCGAAATTCCATCGGGCTTGCACTGTGCCATAACTTCCAGCACCGGTGTTGCATTGCCGCAGACAAAAAACGATGAATAGGCGCCTTTCTCCCTTATGAAATCGAAGATATGAACGGCAGCCTCACTTACAAACTCTTGGAAATGGTCAGCAGATATTTGGGATATCATAGGATCTACAACGGCAATGACATCCATGCCTGCATCAATATAGTAATCAGCTACCTGTTCTGTTACCCGACAGCAAAAATCCATCAGTTCTTTTACGGCTTCCGGTTGATCGAACATATCCAGGAAAAGATTAGTGCCCCTAAGGTGCAGCGCCAAAGTGAAAGGACCCACTACCAGCCCGTACAGTGCAGTATTATGGCCAATCTTTTCCTTAAGCTCCCGCATAGCCTTTAGGATAATGGGAAGCCTTCCGTCCTCCGGCCGCGGTAAAGACAGATCCTTTAGTTTCTCATAACCGTCGGCTAGAGGATGGGTTGCTACAGCCGGAGGCGCATCCTTGGCCCACTTTAGTTCACAACCGAGAATTTCAGCCTCCACCTGTAAGTCAAAGATCACCGGCTGTCCATCCGGTTGATACCGCTGGTTAGCCTCTATGCCGCAGGCCACCAACAGCTCAGCACTCTTCAGCAGTTGTTTTGCGTCTACTCCTTTAAGGCTGCCGATGTGCACGCCAGTGAAAGGTACCCAAGGCACCCGGGGCGTTGCCTGCCGCTGGAGTGCCGCCAATACTAGCTCTCTACCTGTCATCAAATATCCCCCCCTCGGGAAGATAGTTCTTACTATCGTTAGCACTATAATTATTCAAGTTAAAAGCAAGGGCCTTGGGAGTTCCTTGCACTGTTTCGGTGCGTTCTTGCTTAATCCATTACCTTCACTACTTCGGTGAGGGACCTCCGGGCAGGGGCCTTAGGCGGTTCGGCTAGATTGCTGTAACCTACGGGAACCATGACTACCGGTCTAAAGCCGCTGGATATATCCAACACCTTGCAAACAGCTTCTTCGTCAAAGGCGCCGACCCAGCAGGTGGCAAGACCCAAGCCCGCTGCCATCAGCATCAAATTTTGAGCGGCTGCCGCCGTATCCTGAAGGCAGTACAGCTCAGCCCCTCGCTCTCCGTAGCGGGCGGCGCTTCTGGCCGGCTCAGCGCAGATTACAATCACCACCGGTGCCTCGGCCAAGAACTGTTGGCCGAAGGCAGCCTCGGCAAGGTTTCGGCGAAGGTCCTGATTTTTTACCACGTAGAAAAACCACGGCTGCCGGTTGCCGGCACTGGGAGCCAGGCAAGCTGCCTCCAATAGCCGAGACAGAGTCGCGTCGGGTATTTCATCGGATGTAAAACGCCGTATACTCCGCCGTTCCCGAATGGCATCAGCTACATCTTTAGTCATCTTTCAGCCTCCTAATCCCATGGATAATCATCTGTATTTTGCCACAAAGCAAAAGCAGTTGATTCCGTCTTGGCAGACAGGAGCCTTCCCCGCTTATTGGGGAGTCTAATGAAGAACGTGGTACCTTGTCCAGGAATGGTTTCAAACCAGAGCTCCCCTCGATGGAGTTCGCAAATGATCTGGTAGGTGATCATCAACCCTAGTCCTGTTCCCCTTGGTTTAGTTGTAACCATTTCCTGAAAAACGCGGCCCCGGATCTCCTCGGGTATCCCTGAGCCGGTGTCCGAAATCTCTATGCGAACGCAGTGCAGGTCATCTTCGTAGACCAGTCTGATGGCAAACTCTCCCCCATTGGGCATTGCATCTACAGCATTGGTTACTAAGTTGGTCAAAGCCCTGTGCAGCAATTTGGCATTGCCTTGAATCGGCGGGATTGTTAGTTCCGCATATACCTTGCTTTCGATTCCAAGCCGCTCCAGTTCCACATCCCATAGAGATATTAACTCGTCGACCATTTCTTCCACATTGACAGAATCCCACATCTCCGGCCGGTCCCAACCTACTTCGAGGGTAATAGCAATCAGCTCACTGAGCCGATCAACCTCGGCTTCAATGCGCTCAGTCACCCGCTGACGCTCCTCTCTGTCATCCAGGATGGCTGACAGCTGAGCTGAAGCCCGAATTGCCGCGAGGGGATTTTTCAGCTCATGGGCAAGGTGCCCCACCAATCGTCCTAAGGTGCGCAGCCCGCGAGTTCTCCGGAGCTGCTCTTGAGCCCTGTCTAAGCTGTAGTGCGGACGTTTGCCAAAAGGTATGGCCACACTGTGATATATGTACCACAAAACCAGCAGCCTGTACACATGGCTGACTAAACAGCTAAACTGCCAGCGACAGGTCAAAAAGAAAAAGCTTGCCTGGCTCAAAGCCCACATCACTGCTAAGATTACCATTTTCCTATGTACATCTTTATAGCTCTTGGAGTATATTTCAGCATAACGGAGCGCCAAGAGTAATGAAAAGCAGCAGCTTGCCAAGCCCACGTATACCCCAGCCTTTCGAACCGGCTCCTCGCCAATGAAGAATCTTGGAAGATTTTGTTCGTAGAAAAGAACAGCAATTGTGCAGATCCCGGTGAAAAGCAAACTAGTTCCTAGGGAAAGCCGCTGCATTGAGCTGCTTATTCTGCGAACTGGCAGGAGGGAGATTATCAACATCAGGAGCGGAAGAAGTACAGAAGATAGGGCGGAAAACAGTGTAGCCTTATTGAAACTGTTGGGAGTAATTAGCGGCGGCATCATGGGCAGAGAAAGCAGATGAAACATGTTCAGCAGTCCCATCGACAAGGAGGCAGCACTTAAGGCTAGACCCCTTAGTGTTTGCCTTCTTACTCCTACATTCCATCCTACGTAGAACAGCAAGAATGCGATGTGGATGCCGAACATTTTTACCAGAAGATGAAGTGAGGCTCCATAGCTAGTGGGCCATAGCATGTCTATTTTTGTTATTTTAATTACCACTAGACCTAAACCGGCAGCCAACACCGGCCGTAAATCCTTCGGTACTAGTACAGCCGCTTTTTCCTTTACCACTGGTGACAAACAGCCCAGCATAACTGACCTCCTCGACTCACTGAACGAAACCTCTGTTGATTACCACGCCCTTCGCGTCCGCTATAAATATCCAACTTGGTCACAATAGTTCTTGTCTTTTCTAATACATTACCGTAAAACTCAGAAGTTCCTTCTGACATAATTACAAAACGTGATGATGAATACGTGCCGCTCTCTTTTGTCTGATCTAAAAAAGACGGCATATGATGCCGCCTTGTAGAAGGCTTCAGCCCCTTGGATCAGCCTAGTGCTGCTGCCGTTTCCTTGAGCTGCTTGCGAATCTCCAAGTTCTGTGGACATTTGGTCTCACATATTCCGCATTCAATGCAGTCTTCAGCCTTCTTGCCCTTTAGGTTTTCCGTGGTACCGATTTTTTGATACTGAGCCCTAGCGTACTCGGTAAGACCGTAAACCCGGTGATAATTCATCAACCGGAAATTCAAAGGAATATTGACCTCCTGGGGACAGGGCATGCAGTAATCACAGCCGGTACAGTACAGGTCAGCTAAACGCCGATTCTCCTCCATGGCCTCCTTGATGCGCTCCACTTCCGCTTCTGAAAGGAGCGTATCTAGAGAGGCCGTGGCCGCGTTCTCCTCCACCATCTCAATAGTATTCATCCCAGATAGGGCACAGCTCACATTCTCATTAGCCAAGACAAAGCGGAGGGCCAACTCCGGTGTACTGACACTTCGTCCTTCCAAGAGCTGCTGAATGGTCTTAGAAGAAGCCGCCAAGCGTCCGCCGGCCACTGGTCCCATGATCACAACTCCCAAACCTTTCTCCCGGGCATAGGCTATGGCCTCTTCATTGGCCCTATCCAAGAGATTGTATTGGCAGAGCAGTGATGAGAAGATCCCTACATCAACCAGCTGCTTCAGAACTTCAGGTTCATCATGGAACGAGAAAGAGATGTGTTTGATCAGCCCTTCCTCCTTGGCCTTCTGGGCCTCATCCAACAGGTCATACTTGAGGACGAAATTTTCCCACCGCTCTTGACTTAAGGCATGAAAATGGTAGAAATCGATGTAATCGACATCCAGCTTCTGCAATTGCTCTTCAAGAAAGCGGCGATAGTCGCCCTTGTCCTTTACCAGCCAGGTTGGCATTTTGGTGGACAAATACACCTTGTCCCGCCAGCCCTTTAGAGCCTTTCCCACCACAATCTCGCTGTTGCCGTGACAGTAGCCGTAGGCGGTATCGATATAATTGACGCCGAGTTCAAAGGCCCTGGTGATCACAGCTAGTGCTTGTTCTTCATCGATCCGATAGGTTCCGTTCTCCTCAATCTCAGGGAGCCGCATCGCTCCAAAACCCAAAGCTGAGATTTTTATGCCTGTATTGCCAAACTCCCGGTACTGCAAATCCAATGCCTCCTCACTCCCAGAGTTACAGTTATTATTACACGGACGTAACCCTTAGTCCTTTACAGTGCAGGCAGTACCGGATCTTCTTTTTACATTTAAAGGAAACATGTGAATCTTGGCCCTAAGCTCCGCTGGATCAGTAATCGGCGGATAACAAGTTTGGCCTTCACAAATATACACGGTGGTCTTGCCGCCTACTGCTGTTTTTCCCAGTCCAAGTTCAGCAAGGCGCCCTTGCCGGTATGGAGCGGCATTCCAACGGTAGATAATACCCTCAGGCAAATAAGCAGCCTGCAGGAGGCTGAGCACTTCAGGGTCTGCCCCGCCTTTAGCCGGCTCAATAACGAAGAATTCCCGCAGACCCCTTTGGGCTAGATCCAAAACGGTGAGTAAACCAGCAAAGCCCCAAGGGTTTGCCTTCATATCATCTATATACCTGTTAAGGATAAGCTCCAGCTTTTCCCGAGTCTGGCAAGACAGCAGATTCTGCAGATAGAAAAGGTTCCGGGCCATGATGCTTACCGCTGACGGATATGATTCGTCCTCGGGGATAGACGGACGGAAAAGCAAACCATCCCCGGCTTCTGTATTATGAAAGGTACTGCTGGAATCAGACCAGAAAAGCTGAATGGCCAGTTCCATGAGGTTCAAGCCGGCATCGAGCCAAAAAGGTTCCAAGGTAGCCTTGTATAGGTCCACTAACCCCGCGACAAAGTAACCGTAATCTTCCAGAAATCCTGATATAGAACTAGGGACTCCCATAAAACTCCTGCACAACCGGCCATCGGGCCGCTGCAGCCGGATCAAGCCGAAACTAGCCACTGCTTTCGCCTTCTCTATATACATAGGAGCCTGCAGCGCCGAACCTGCTTTGGCTAGAGCCGAAACTGCCATTCCGTTCCAAGCAGTGATGATTTTTTCATCCCGGGCCGGCCGCACCCGCTGCTCTCTCCGCTGGAAAAGGGAAAGCCTGGCAGATTCCAGGATCGAGCTTACCTCATCGATACTCATATGAAACTTCCCGGCCAAAGCATCTAAAGAGACAGCCCGATGAAGCACCGACGCCCCGTTGATTAAACTATCCGCCCGGCCGATGCCGTAGTAATCGCAGACAACCTCCCCCATGTCTTCTCCCAAGAGGTCTATTACTTCTCGCCTAGTCCAAACATAAAACTTGCCCTCTTCACCTTCACTGTCAGCATCTTCAGTCCCGAAGAAGGCACCGCATGCATACCACATGTCCCTCAAGAGATAATCTAGAGTCTCTTCTGCTATCTGTCGATACCTTTGATTACCTGTCAGCTGGTAGGCTGTCAGATAAACCTGAACCAGTAGGGCATTATCATAAAGCATCTTTTCAAAATGGGGTATGAGCCAGCGATCATCGGTGGAGTACCGGTGGAATCCTCCTCCCAGCTGGTCATAAATACCTCCATCCGCCATATGGTCAAGGGTATTGATGACTGCTTCCAGCAATATGGGGGCCTCCCGGCTTCTCTGTAAGAAGAATTCAAGGATGCTGGTGCTGGGAAACTTAGGAGCCGTGCCAAATCCACCGTTGCGCTGATCGTAGAGTTCCAAAAGGTAGTTTTCTGCATCCTCTAGAAGCTTTGCAGCTACATCCTGGCTTATATCCCCGCCCCTCAGAGGCACAAAGCTCTGGGCTCCCGCCGGCACCAACTCCTCGGCCATCGCCGCGGTGATCTCATTAGCAGCTTTCTCCACCGCATCCCGCTCCTTCTCCCACAAACGGGCTATCTGCTGCAAGATGGCATTAAATCCTGTACGGCCGAATTGATCCCGGGGAGGAAAGTATGTACCGGCAAAAAACGGCTTAGTCTCGGGAGTGAGAAAAAGAGTAAGCGGCCAGCCGCCGTGACCGGTAAGCAGCACCGCTGCCCTTTGGTAGATATGATCCAAATCCGGCCTTTCTTCCCGATCGACCTTGATAGGGATAAAGTGTTTGTTCATTAACTCAGCAATCTCTTGGTTCTGAAAGGACTCCCGCTGCATAACATGGCACCAATGACAGGCAGAATACCCGATACTGAGGAGAATGGGACGCTGCATCTGCCTGGCCAGCTTCAATGCTTGGTCATTCCATGGCTGCCAATCCACTGGATCTGCGGCATGCTGCCGAAGATATGGGCTGGTCTCAGTGCTCAATCGGTTCCCTAGTCTTGTCGTTGGCAAAACAGCCACCTCACTCCCAATTTGATGGAATTAACTTACTAGAGCTAATTTCAGCGGAACCAAACTGCTCCGGTTCCGTACTAGTCTTTCCGAGGCAGACAAAATCCATTATTTATCGCCCTGCCGCAGGATTTTCCAGAAAAGATTACGAATAACCCGATGACTGCAGCCTTATTCCCGGCCGGGAAGTAGCTGGGTCATGCTGTGGAGTTTTTATCATTGGATCCAAAATCTGTCTTGAGCAAAACAATAAAGATGGAGGTGTAGGGGGAAGAGAACTCTAGCACAAGCTAGAGGCTCCGCCCGATAAGACATGGCACGGCAAAAGGCATCAACAAAGGCAAAACGGCCGCAGCAAGAACACAGCCGCAGCAACAGAGCTGCCTCCGGCAGTTCTCTGCTGACCTATACGGTCAATGTGTTCAATGCCATGGCCCTAGGACTATTTGCATCACTGATCGTAGGCGTCATCTTAGAGCAAGTGGGCAATTTGGTCCATCTAAATCTCTTAGTTCGTTTCGGCCAATTTGCCAAACTGCTCATGGGACCAGCCATCGGCGTAGCTGTTGCCACCGGCATAAATGCGCCCCCGCTGGTGGTTTTTGCATCGGCGGTAACGGGAGCCATCGGTGCCGGTACCATCAGCCTTACTCCCGGGGCCGCTTCTATCGGCATTGGGGAACCGGTAGGCGCGCTGGTGGCAGCTTTGGCGGGGGCTGAAATAGGCAAGCGAGTTGCTGGAAGGAAACTGGATATTATTGTTGTGCCCACCACAACCATCTTGGTCGGCGGTATAGTTGGAGAAAATATTGCACCCTTTGTCTCAGTACTTATGAAGACCCTCGGAGCCATGGTTAACCAAGCAACCATGCTTCATCCCATCCCCATGGGCATTATAGTCTCAACTCTAATGGGGATGTTCTTGACACTGCCCATCAGCAGTGCGGCTATAGCCATCAGCTTAGGGCTCAGCGGGCTTGCCGCTGGTGCCGCCACCATTGGCTGTTCTACCCAAATGATCGGCTTTGCCGTGATCAGTTATAGGGAGAATGGAGTGGGAGGTCTCTTGGCCCAAGGATTGGGAACCTCCATGCTGCAGATGCCCAATATTATCCGCAATCCCCGCATCTGGGTTCCCCCCACCTTGGCCAGTGCCATCTTAGGCCCTTTGGGGACAAAGGTATTCATGATGGAAAATATCCCCAGCGGAGCGGGAATGGGGACCAGCGGCCTTGTCGGGCAGATCGGGACTATTGCCGCCATGGGAACAGGAGTGTGGCCCCAGATATTGCTGCTCCACTTCATTCTGCCTGCAGTGCTGACCTACTTGATAGCCATCCCCCTTCGGCGGATAGGGTGGATTAAGGATGGAGATCTGCGGCTGGAACTGTAGAGGTTCCGACCTAATGCACTGTCAGCACAGCTTCACTGCACGACAGCATAGCTTCAAACAACACCCCAGGCGCCGCTACCGCTGCGGCCCTCCTGGGGTGTCGATGTGTAATGTGTATCCTACATTCTAGCTGTGATACTGCTTTTTATAGTCACCTTTATCATAAGTAGTAAAGCATAGCCATTCCGACAACGACTCCCAGCACTCCGCCAAAGGTACCACTGTGGCCCTCAGCATGAGACTGAGCCTCGGGAATCAGCTCATCAAAAACAATATACAGCATGGCTCCTGCGGCGAAACTCGAGGAAATTGCTAAAGTAGCCGTTGAAACTCTCCCAATAAGAGCCCCCAGCAGAGCGCCTATGCCCTCAGGAAGTCCTGCCACAATTGCGGCACTTGCAACCTTTAAACTGGTAATCCCGGCAGCCACCATAGGCCCGGCCATGGCCATGCCCTCTGGGACGTTGTGGAGAAGGGTGGCCATCATCAGCCGCCAGCCCCGTTCTTGTGATGCAGCATACCCGGTTCCAATGGCCAGCCCCTCCGGCAAATTGTGGAGGGCAATGCCCAAACCCAGCAGAATACTGAGCCGTAAGTAATGGGAACGCTGGTCTTCACCCCCGGCGACATGCTGGTGCGGCACAACAAAGTCCAATAATAGAAGTAAAACGATTCCCAGCAGCAAACCGATAAAAGTATTGGTAGGCCCGCCGAGCCTGAGACTCTCAGGCAGCAAATCAACGAAAATCATGGCCAGCATAACACCAGCGGAGAATCCCAAGACGAAGCTGAGGACCCTCTTGCTGGGCTGGCCTACCGCAGAGATAATCAGCCCCCCGAGACCTGTACCGACTATGCCGGCCAACAGCCCCGCCAGTGCAATTCGCCACACGCTGTAGTCCATGCTCTGATCCCACCCTCTCTCCCAATGTTCCAGACCGAATCATACAATGTAAAACTATGAGTACTTTTAGTTATAAACAAGCATATCTAGTCCTATATTAGCACACTCTTCCAATTCCTTCTAGCGGCAGGATTCCATTAGGGTTGGGGGAAATAAACATTGACGGTTTTTGCCTGTAATAATGGCTTTTCTTGCCAAAGCGAAGAAGACATACAGGGGGATTATGGGAATGAAACCACGCTTAATCGCGCTCTTAACGTTGTGTGTGTTGCTATTTAGTTTGCCGGTACTGGCCCAGGAACCGGGTGAAAGGATCTTAGGTCTCGGCTGCTGGGGAGAGGATGTTTTTTGGTGCCAGCGCAAATTGATGGATCTGGGCTTAATGAGCCAGGCAACTGGACGTTTTGGGCCCGAAACAGAAGCGGCAGTCAAGAAATTCCAGGAACTCCACGGCCTCCCTGTGGATGGTCTGGTAGGTCCCCTCACCTTTCAGGCGTTAAACAGCATCCAGTCTGTCCAGTACTATACAGTACAGAGCGGAGACTCTCTTTACACCATTGCAAGGAGATTCGGTACCACCATGGAGGAATTGGTTAATCTCAATAACTTGACAAATACCACACTACAGATAGGACAAAAACTGCTGGTACCTGCAGGCGGGCAGCCGCTGGCATATGTGGTAAAGCCCGGTGATAATCTCTATACCATCGCGCAGCGCTTCGGTGTTACCGTTGATGCAATTGCTAAGCTGAACAACCTCAAGAACCCCAGCTTAATTTTGCCGGGACAGGAATTGATGATTCCAACACCCAATACCTTCTGATTCGGCTTACTAAGTGTTCAGTACTAAATGAATTTCGCACATTTGTAGGTATTTCCAATAATGTGCAGAAATGATATGATTAGAAAAGGGTGGCAGTAGACTTATAATAGCCACCTGCTTCATGGAGGAACCGATGCTGCCTGCGAAAATTTTCCGAGTTAAGACTGTTAGTCTACTAGGAGGTGTAAGCCAATGTATTGGGTGACACTGATCATCGTTGGTTTACTCGTTGGTTGGGCAGTAAAAAGCTGGTTGGCTAAAGAAAAGACGTTGAAGGGGGAGCCCTGGATCCGCTTCATCGTCACCATTATCGGTGCATGGCTGGGTGACGTCATCTTAGGTGATTGGGGCTGGATGCTGGCGGGCTACAACGTCATTGCCGGTATCATCGGTTCTTTTGTCCTTGGCTGGATCTGGACTGCGGTTGGAGTAGAAGAAACTGCTTCCTCAACTACTGCAAGATAGACCTCTGGAGGAGCATTGGATTCCTCCATAGAGACCTAACTAAGTTTGGCCCTCTCCTTGGGAGAGGGTTTTTTTCTTGGAGCAGCCGAGTTAGCTGACCACCCCCTAAAGTCCACCAAATAGATCTGGAGAGACCTGGAATAATCACGCCCGCGCAAGCCCATACTGTTCCTTGTAAGAAGATTGCATCCAGACAGGAGGGACTGAATATGGCGATGCGGGTATCCACCCTAGATGATCAGCTTAGATCGCTGGTCATGCGGTATGTGACTGGGAAGCTGGAGGAAAAGCGATTCTTGACAGCTTACCGGCGTCTCATACGCTTGCGGTCGCTCCTTAACCAGTAAAGAGTACGTACCATTCGTCTCCATGGAAGGAAAATCCAGCTCCGCAGCTAAGCTAACAAGGAAACCAATCCGGCTTTCGGAAAGAAGGAGCGAATTCCATGAGAGTCGATTATCACATGCACTTGGAAATGGGATCCTTAAGCCTCGACTATCTGGAGAAGTTCTGGCTGCAGGCTCAAAAGGCTGGACTTGATGAAATCGGCATCAGCGAACATGGTCATAATTTCAAGCAGTACGGGAAGATCATGGAGCACCTGTGGACAGGAGAGAATACCTATCCCGAGATCGTCGACTGGCTGGAGAAGGGTTTCACCCTGGATTTAGATGACTATGTGGCTCTGATCCAGGAAGGCAAGAAGCGGGGCTGGCCGTTAAAACTTGGTCTGGAAATGGACTATATACCGGGTAAAGAGGCGGAAATAGCAGCATTGATTGATGCCTATCCCTGGGATTATGTTTTAGGTTCTGTCCATTTTCTCGACAAGTGGGCATTTGACGTTTCCCCAGACGTGGGCTGGCCCGATAAAGACGTCAACAGTGCGTATCAAGCCTATTTCACCGCAATGCTGGAGGCAGCATCCAGCGGTTTGTTTGACTCCATTACCCACCCTGATCTGATCAAAATCTTTGGGCACCGTCCCAGCATACCTTTAGAGCCCTACTATGAAGCGATGGCAGCGGCTCTGGCTCAGTCCGGTACTTGTGTAGAGATCAACTCTGCTGGATTGCGCAAACCAGTAGGGCGCATCTACCCCGAGCCGGAGTTTTTGGCCAAATGCCAACAGGCGGGTGTGCCCATCACCCTCGCCTGTGATGCCCACTATCCTGAGGATGTAGGCAGGGGCCTAGACGAAGCCATCGAATTAGCCCGCTCTGTAGGGTATACCCAGGTGGCCATCTTCACAGGCCGGGAGCGAATTCTAAAGCCCCTCGGTTAATCAATAAAATAACCATCACTATGATCTGCTGACCGGCCAGGGGCGTGGACTGTCCAGGCAGCACTATCCCCAGTGTGTCAAAATGCAGGAAGTCACTCCCTCTTTGCAGAAAATTTCACCGGAGTCTGAACCAGACTGCATAGAAGGGAGAGATTGAAGTGTTGGGAATCGCCATGTTGAGCAGCTGGCACGTCCACGCCCCTGGTTATGCCCGGGACATTCTATCCCGTTCAGATGCCAAAATCTCAGTAGTATGGGATGAAGACCCCGAGCGGGGCAAAAGTTGGGCAGCTGACCTTGGAGTACCCTTCGAAGAAGATCTGGAGTCTGTTCTCGCCCGTTCCGATGTCAATGCCGTGGTCGTAAATGCTCCAACCAACCTCCATGCTGAAATCATGGTGGCAGCCGCCAATGCAGGTAAGCATATATTCACTGAAAAGGTGATGGCCCCAACTGTTAAGGAATGCCGGGCCATCAGTGAGGCTGTAACCAAGGCAGGTGTGAAATTCTGCATATCTTTCCCCCAGCGGACCTGGCCCGTCAATTTGCTAGCCAAGAAGGTCATAGACGATGGCCTTCTGGGGGATATAACATTGCTTCGGATCCGCAATGCCCATAACGGAGCAATAGCTGGATGGCTGCCGGAACACTTCTACGATCCCGTCGCCTGCGGAGGCGGAGCCATGATCGACTTGGGAGCTCATCCCATGTATCTTGCCCGCTGGCTGATGGGAGAACCTCGCCGGATCACCACGCTGTTTAATTCCTTCACAGGCCGCCAGGTAGAGGATAACGCGGTGGCACTGATTGAATTTGCCAATAAAGCCATTGCGGTGATTGAGACCGGCTTTGTATCCCACAGCAGTCCCTTCTCCCTTGAGCTTTATGGTACAGAAGGCACTTTCATTGTGGGAGGACCGGAGTCATCTGTACGGATCAACTCCCGCAAGCTCGAGCAAAATGGCCATCAAGGCTGGTTCATACCTACCCGCCTGCCGGCCGCCCTGCCCATGCCTTTGGACATGTGGATCCGGGGTATCTTGGAGGATGAACCTATTCTCTTCGGCCTAGAAGAAGGCACCCAGCTTACAGAGCTCATGGAGGGAGCCATGCGTTCCTACCATTCCGGCTCGCAAGTTGAATTCCCCCTGGACTAAGTACTGGTACGGTACAGTAGTTGAAATTCAGGATAGAAAAAGTCACACTGCTGGAATCAGCGAAGGCATCTTGGGCGGTTTATTTACCAAAAAACGACAAGAATGGAGGCTGAAAACATGTTAGCTGCTCGTTTTATGGAGATCGGGGATCTGCGGCTGGTAGAGGAGAATGTGCCGAAACCAGGGCCTGGAGAAATCTTGATTAGAGTCAAGGCAGCGGGGGTCTGCGGAACCGATGCCCATATTATCAAAGGAGAGTCTTCATCTACACCGCCGGTTATTTTAGGTCATGAATATGCCGGCGAGGTCGTCGAAATAGGTGAAGGAGTAACCAACTTTAGGGTCAATGATCGGGTTTGTGTAGATCCCAACATCTTCTGCCACAGCTGTTATTACTGCCACAACGGCAAAGTCCATTTGTGCCTAAATTTGACGGCTCTAGGCGTAGATATTGATGGAGGTTTTGCTGAATATTCGGTGGTTCCCGCAGCACAAGCCCACCTCTTGCCTCCCGGCATGAGCTTTGCGGAAGGAGCCTTTGTCGAACCGGTGGCCTGCTGTCTCCGGGGGCTAGAGCAAGCTCACATTCTCCCTGGAGACGAGGTGGCGATCCTGGGCGGCGGCCCCATTGGTTTGATCCTGCTGCAGCTGGCTCGGGCTGCAGGGGGACGGGTAACAGTCAGCGAGCCGGTGCAGGCAAAGTGGGACTTGGCCAAAGAACTAGGGGCAGAACGCACAGTACTGCCGGAGGAACTCCCCGCCGATGCCTTCGATGTAGTAATTGAGGCAGCCGGCGTCAGGGCCGCCATCGAGCAGTCCATTAAGATAGCCAGGAGAGGGGCTTCAGTGGTTTGGTTTGGGGTTTCTCCCCAGGGCATGCGGGCAGAGATCGAACCCCATGAGGTCTACCGCAAGGAACTGCGAATCGCAGGGTCCTTTATTAATCCCTTTACCAACTCCAGGGCAGTCAAACTTGTGGGGTCAGGGGCCGTCCGAGTGGAACCGCTGATCAGTCACCGCTTTCCACTAAAGGATATCTACGAAGCACTGGCTGTTCACTCATCTGGCAAGGCCAATAAGGTCATGATTATTGCCGACGAGTGAACACCAAATTGGCAATAAAGCAGGGGTGTTGGCCCACCGGCTTGGGCAAACACCCCTCTTTAGTATCACATTCAGCGTCTTTAGTAGTTCTCGGCCTTCTCCTGGAAGTAGGCCCTAGGATGTGCACATGCGGGGCATACGTGAGGCGGCTCAGTGCCCTCGTGAACATAACCGCAGTTTCGGCACTGCCAGCGGATGGGTTCTGGACGGGTAAACACAGTACCCTCCTCCACCCGCTTCAAGAGTGCCAGATACCGTTTCTCATGCTCCTCCTCCACCTCGGCTACCTCATGGAAGAAATCAGCAATCTCATCAAAGCCCTCTTCCCGTGCGACGGCCTCGAAACTCTTGTACATCTCGCTCCACTCGTAATTTTCGCCGGCGGCAGCATCCTTGAGGTTCTGTGCAGTATCGCCAACGATGCCCAAGAAGCGGGCGATCCGCTTGGCATGCTCCAGCTCGTGCTCGGCTGTCTCCATGAATATGCCGGCGATCTGCTCAAAACCTGCTTTCTTGGCCTCTTTTGCATACATCCAGTACTTGTTGCGGGCCTGAGACTCACCGGCAAAGGCAGTCCAGAGATTTTTTTCTGTTTGTGAACCCTTGATGTTCATGTATACCCCTCCTGTTAATGATAACAATTCGCTTTATCATTTATTTTATATGCCTGCAGGAGTCTTGTCAAACTCTGCAGGGGTAAATACTGCCCGATTACCAGCCCCTAGATCATTATACTGTCATGCTGCCCATTACCATGATTTTTTCAAAACAATCTCATTGATCTTCGCCTTCATTTTCACCTTCATCGCCGGTCTTGATATCCCGAACTGAAGACTCCAGATTGCTTGCTGTAACTGCCAGCATCTGTGAGGAGTTGCTGATCTCCTGCACCGTAGCCGATTGCTGCTGCGTTGCTGCTGCGATTTCTTCGCTTCCTGCTGCTAGTCCTTCCGCAGCCCCAGCGATAGCTTGAATCCTGGAGCTCATGGTATCGATGGATTCAATGATCTGCCTGAGAAGCTCAGCCGCGTTCTCCACCGCGCTGGCTCCATCGGCTACTGCCCGGCTGCCCTGTTCCATGCTCTCCAATGTCTCATCGGACCGCTTCGCAACTCTAGATATCAAAGCGGCGATCTCGCCGGAGGCTTGACTGGATCTTTCAGCCAGACGGCGTACTTCCTCCGCAACTACTGCGAAGCCGCGTCCCTGCTCACCGGCCCGAGCAGCTTCAATGGCGGCATTAAGGGCCAGCAAGTTAATCTGATCGGCTATATCCGCAATGGTGGCGGTAATTGTTTCAATCATACTCGTTTCCTGATTCAGGTCCTTCACCGAATCAGCCAGCTGACCAACGACTGCTTCGATCTCATCCATTCGCTGCAGCACATCATCCAGCCGTTCTGATCCGTTCCGGCCCGACTTAGCGATAGCCTCAGCGTTCTTAGCCATCTCATTGGCATCGAAGCTCACTTGCTGCACATGGGCAGCAAACTCCGATGCAGCCGATGCCACTTCTTGGGTGGATGCCGTCATTTCGTCCATCGCCCTAGCCACCTGATGGCTGGTGTCGTTGATAGCCACAGCTGACCGGCGGACCTCACCGACAATATCCCGTACATGGGCAACAAATTCGTTGATGGCATTGGCCATTTTCTCACACTCATCGCCTGATTCGATCGAGAGTGAACCTGTCAAATCTCCATGGGAAACTTCCTCTGCCATGCCCAATACCGCCTGCAGTGTGCGGTGAATGCTGGTAGTAAACCGCAGAACCAGAATAATGCTGAGCCCGAGGGTAATCAGGATAGCAAGCCATAGAGTCCTGATAGTCTGGGCCTCCATCCTTTCTGCAGCCTTGACAGTGGCTGAGGCTGCTGACTGGGCATCTACTCTCACATCTGCCAATATCTGACGGACCTGATTGAGATTTGGCGCTACTTGGGTTTGATAATCAATAAGTAAATCCTGCAAGGGAACGCTGCTGTCCCTCAGCCTCAGAACTTCCCGTGCTCCCTCATGGAGCCGCTGGTGGGGTGTTTCAAGCGCCATAATCTTCTTTTGCATATTCTGGGGCAGCTCTTGGAATTCTTCTGAGGCAGTATAAGAATAGAACCATTTGCCCAAGTTGCACGCAGTGGGATCAAGTTGACCAGTAAAGGGTTCCCCCAAGAGAAGGGCGGTTAAAAGATCTACATCCCAAGCCAGATGATCGATTTCCCGCTCTGCCATAAAGGTGGCCAGTTTCTCCTGGTCAATGGCGTGCCATTGTGCCGTTTTCCAGTTGTCCATCAACCGGAAAACAACACCAGTGCCGAAGAGCATTAATCCGATGATAACGCCAAAGGTAATCAGAAGCTTGCCTCTCATAGATAATCTTATTTTCATGGCTAACCTCCCTAACCAGTAAGAACCATCCTTGGACTTTATACCCATGGAGCACGAAATCTAATCCAGTGGCCTGGAGAAATTATTCTACACTAAAGCTTGTGAATGGAAACATTACTCCCTTTGCTGCCACATTACCTCTGGTATCCTCGGGGCATACTCTTCGTATCGGCATAGAGTATTAGTGGAACCAAGGGTGATATAAAGTGGCAGACTTTCTCCGAGAAGAACCGCATCAACCGTCATTTCCTCTCAATCTCCCCAAATACCGATTTGCCATCTACGGCGGGATTGCAGTTATCCTCGGGCCGATGACTTTGTGGTTTTTGAGACGGTTCCTGCCGGGCCAGCCCATTTTATTGCCCCTAAGGGATATTAATTTTCCCCCGCTGCTGACAGCTTTGATCCTTCTTATCATCTCCTGGGCGGCTAGACTCCTTCGGATGTGGTGTCTGCTTCAGCCCTTGGCTGAAAATCTTGCCCCCGGAGACTTTATCAAGAGCTATCTGGCAGGAGCATTTGTTTCCCATGTCACCCCCAGTGCCGCTGGGGGATATCCCTTTTTTCTCTTCTTGCTTTATCAGCAAGGGGTGCCGGCAGGCAAATCCCTAGCCGTCAGCCTCATAGATTCAGTTAACACCGGCCTCACCCTCGGGCTGATGGTAACGACAGGGGCCCTGTTCTTTTATATTCATGTGTCTGCCGCCGACAACTGGCTTCCAGCTGCAGTAATCGGAATCCTGCTCCTAGTCCTTCCGGCATTGGCCCTGCTGGTCTTTGCCGGCAAGATATCACAAATAACCTCTGAACTATCCCGGAAAAACCACGGCTTAAGCAGGAAAATAGCTGCCTTGGCAGCTCGGGCTGTGGGAGAAGTTCAAAGGTTTGAATCGGCCATAACCATCTTTTGGCGTGACCATCGGCCGCTTTTGTTTACGAATCTATGCTTCAACCTTATGTACTGGATTTCCTATCTTTCCATAACCCCCCTGCTCCTTAAAGCAGTGGGAGGCGGAGCACCCTGGCCGGTAATGGTCGGAAGCCAGATTGCTACTCAGTTTGCCCAATACTTAATCCCCACCCCAGGAGCCGCCGGCGGAATAGAAGTTACCATGGCCTTGCTGATCCGCAACCTGCTTTCCCATGAGCAGCTGATGACTTTTCTAGCCCTTTGGCGGTTCTACACCTATTATATTAGCCTATTTGGAACCAGCCTGACCATACCGTGGACCCTGGGCCTCTTGCGGAAAATTCAATAGTCATCGATTCCCCAGCTAACCAGTTTAGATGTACCGCAGTCGCCCTTGCTGATGCCGTGAAACAGCTCACTGACATTAGTCTGGGGTAGTCTATCCCGAAGTCTTCTATTATTCACCCTGATCATAAGACCCTGCTTTACTTCCAATTTAGCGGGAAAATCAGCCGCAACCGCCGCTGGATAAGCTGCTGGAAGAGGCTTGCCGTCCCCCAGGCTCCAAGCAGCATGCTGAATCAGCTTCCGAAAGCTGTCAGCTTCATCCTCCCTGCAGGCAAAATCGTTGACAATAAGAATATCTTTGCCAGCATCCTTGGCCGCCACAAGATAGGCTTTGATTTCTCCAGCCTCCAGCAGCACCCAGCCCCTCCCCCGGCCTTGGGCAAACCATCCTCGGGTAATCTCTGTCCTCACCCAATCCTGCCAATAGTCCCGCCGATCCCGGACAATGGGACCGTTTAACCGGCAGGAATACAAGTGATACAAATTCATTACCTGCTGCAGCTCCTGGGAGTCCCAAAGATTAAGCAAGCGGATATCCTTACACCTCAGCGGTTGGATTTCTGCCTGCTTCCAATAGGTAATTACCTCCTCCCAGCCGAAGCGGCTGTAATGCCTGGGACTCCCGGTGGCGAGCATGGAAAAATCCATATCCTCTGATTCCATATAGTCTATAGCCATCTCCAAGAGCTTCCCGGATAATCCCCGGCGCCGGTAGGGTTCCTTTGTGCTTACCTCCCCGATGCCGCCCATGGTGAATATCTCCCCGCCAAGATATATCCGGCGGTGAAACACCCGGACAGTACTCAGGATTTCACCGGCCTCTACTGCCACCAAAATCCCGCGGAGCTTCCGCCACGGGTCATTGTACCAGTGATTCATGAAGTACTGACGGGAAGCCTCTAGGTCATTATGTTGATTAAAGACAAGGGCACAGTGATCAAACCATGCATCCATTTCCGATGCCTTTAGGGCTCGAAATTCCACCAACGGGCTCCCCCCTGCCCAGGTTGTCATAGTGATGGAAAAAGCCATTGAAGAAAAAGGACCGAACCCAGACCGGGTCCAGTCCTTAGCTCCCGCTTTATGCCGTTAGGAATCACAGCAGCAGCAGTCTTTATCGTTTAAGTACACCGGCTTGCCGGTCTTGGCCGACTCATAGATGGCCTCAAGGATCTGGGTCACGACATAAGCCTCACGGGGCTTTACCAAAGGCTCAGTGTCATTGACAATGGAATCGATCCAATGTTTAGCCTCAGCAAAACCGGCATCCTCATGGACAGCCTCGTAGAAAGCTACTCCCTCTCCATGCAGGGCAGGCTTAGTTGTATAGAGCTTGCTGAATTTCTCACCGTTAATCCGCAAGCCGTCAAACATGTCCGCTCCTGCTTTCGTTCCGCAGAGCACTGTCATGGCCTCGCCCACTTGCAGCGTATTTAGAGCCCAGCTGGCTTCCAGAATCACTGTCATGCCGTTCTCGAACTGAACAAAGCCAAAGGCAGAATCCTCTGTGGTAAATTCCTTAGGATCCCATGGGCCCCACGGATTGGCTGCGTTCTCTGTATCCGCCAACTTCCGATAAGTAACGCCCATGACGCTCACCGGCTTGTAGTTGTTGGTGAACCAGAGGGTGAGGTCCAGAGCATGGGTGCCGATATCGATTAGCGGACCTCCGCCCTGCCGCTCTGCATCCAAGAAAATTCCCCAAGTTGGTACGCCCCGGCGCCTGACAGCTAGGGCCTTGGCAAAATAGATCTCGCCTAGCTCACCGGCGTCGCACAGCCGCTTGAGATATTGGGAATCAGCACGGAAACGGTTCTGGTACCCAATGGTTAGCTTCTTTCCTGTCCGCTCCGCTGCTTCTACCATGGCCAAGGCCTGCTCGGAGTTGATGGCCATGGGCTTTTCACACATTACATGCTTCCCTGCTTCCAAAGCTGCCACAGTGATCTCGGCGTGCACATCATTAGGGGTTAGAACATGGACAACATCAAGATCCTCCAGAGCGACAAGATCCCGATAATCGGTAAATACCTTTGCATCGGGAGTTCCATATTGGTGGGCACCTTTTTCTGCTCTTTCCTTAATCACGTCACAGAAGGCAACCATCTCGACATTGTCAAGTTTAGCCAAACTAGGCATATGTTTGCCGTTGGCAATGCCGCCCACACCGACTATACCGACCCTCAGTTTCTTGCTCATTCCTGTACCTCCCCGCATTGTGATTGGCTGACAATTTTGATTGTTATACTTTGCCATATTCTACAGCTATGTTTCGCCGCAGCAGCGAAAGTTCCTCTTTATAGTGACACTGTAAAACTATATCCATGCTCAATCTATAACGGGAAAGGGCTGCCCGAGAGCAGCCCCTCTATTGCGCACTGCACTAGATGTAAGTTCCCCCTGAGAGGACTGGAGTCAGACTATATTACCAATCATCTTCCGAACTCCACTCCTCTTCGATCTCCCATTCCCATTGCCAGTCGGCGTCGTCACCCCACTCTTCATATGTTGCCCAATCTTCCCGCAGATCCAGCACGATGTCTTTACGGGTGACAGTGCCGGCTTCAACGACTATTTCCACCCGCTGCTCCGCATAGCCATCGGTAATCCGCAGTTGGTACTTGCCTTCCCTTAATTCACCATGCCATATTCCTCTATTATCATCATACTCCAAGTGACAGACGTAGGTATCATATTCGCCCCACTGACTAAATTCACCGACGGTAAAGAGCATCACCTGCAGCCAGCCGTATTGTTCGGCCCCCACAAGGTCAACTTGTATCTGACCGATACCGCCCAGCTCGATAGTTCTCTCGGTGATGGACCCTCCCACGACTTCAATACCGTACAGATGCTGATCTGAAAAGCCCTCACCAAGGTTAATCATTAGGAGGTCGTAAGCACCACTTCTCAGCTCCAATTCGAATACACCCGATGATGTCTGCTCTAGGTCAGCCACCCATGCATCACTGTCGAACTCAGCACCAGCCTCGTACACCATGACCCGGGAATAGTACGTGTCATGGGGTTTCCCTCCAGAGGTGAGTCTCAGCCTGAGCTTGCCTAGCCCGCCCAGCTCAATTGTCTTTTGAGTGACGACTCCGCCTTTAACCTCAATCCCAACTAGTTCTTTATCCGGGAAACCGTCTCCTAAACGAATGAGTTTGAGGTCGTATTTTCCCGCCTTGAGCACACCCTCGTATACGCCCCTGGCCACTCGCTCTAGATCAACTATCCAAGCCTCGCTATCGAATTCGGCCCCGGCCTTGTAGACCATAACCCGCGGGTCACCAGCCCCGTGAGGCCTGCCGTCGGAACTAAGCCTTATTTGCAGCTTGCCTGCTGCACCGACCTCGATAATCCTCTCTGTAACCTCTCCTCCGACGATCTCGACATCTAATATTTCCTCATCCGGATAGCCGGCTCCCAGGCGAGTTATCTTGAGATCATACTTACCATATCTGAGTTCCCGTTCGTAGACAGCTTGAGATACTTGCTCCAGATCAGTTACCCAAGCATCGCCATCAAATCCCACACCAG
>JAAYHH010000107.1 GCA_012735435.1 Bacillota bacterium
ACGCTTTTGGTAAGTAAGGAATTTAAGAAGGAGGTATCAGTATGAGGAGACTACCTTGGTTTCTCACTGTATCGCTCCTTATTGTTCTGCTCTTAGGAGGATCGGCACTCGCTTACAACGAGGCCCCAATGCTGGCCGAGAAAGTGAAGGCCGGTCTATTGCCGCCAGTCGAAGAACGTCTGCCCGAGAACCCATTGGTGATCGAGCCCCTAGAGACAATTGGCAAGTACGGCGGCACTTGGGTCAAGTGGACCACCAACCGTGAGTGGGCATACGTCAAGATGATGATGTACGGTTACTCTCCTATCCGTTGGGTAGACGATGGACTTGGCATTGAGCCCAACTGGATTGAAAGCTGGGAGTCCAACGAAGATGCCACTGTCTGGACCTTCAGAATCCGCAAGGGAGTCCGCTGGTCCGATGGGCACCCCCTGACCACTGAGGATATCATGTTCTGGTGGGAGGACATGGCCCTGAACCCGGAAATGTCCGACCCTGTACCGGATCTGTTTATTTCCGGCGGCCAGCAGGCTGTTTTCGAAGCCCTTGATGATTACACACTGCGGATCACCTACGCTGCGCCTGCACCTCTCTTGCCAGAGCGGCTCTGCATGTGGCCCAGCGGCTGTAACCACGGCGAACGGCTGATTGTTCCCGCCCATTATCTGAAGCAGTTCCATCCTGACTATTCCGACTACGAGAACTTTGAGGTTTTCGAAGAGAAAATGGAGTGGTGGTTCAATCCAGAATGTCCCGTGCTGACAGAGTGGATGCCCGTTGAGCATGAGCCAGCACGGCGGCTGGTCTTGGAGCGGAACCCCTACTACTACGCAGTAGACCCCGAAGGCAATCAGCTGCCCTACATCGACCGCATTGAAGCCAACTATGTGGAAGACCTCGAGGTAGTCAAGCTTAAGCTCCTAAACGGCGAAGCAGATATGCAGGTTCGTCCTTATGTTGCCCTGTCCGACTTGGCTATGCTGAAGCGAAATGCAGCCACTGGCGGCTATAAAGTCTACCTCTGGGATTCTGGTTCCGGAACTGGTCCCATCTACTATTGGAACTGGAACCATCCTGATCCAGCCAAGCAGGAACTCTACCGCAAACCGGAATTCCGACGGGCATTGTCCCATGCCATCAACCGAGAGCGGATTCAGAGGATGCTGTTCTTCAATCTGGGTGAAGTCACCACCGGTACCTTCAGCCCGAAGGCCATCGAGTTCCACCGCACCGAAGAAGGACGCGAGCTCTACAAACGGTGGCGGGACGCCTATGTTGAATACAATCCTGAAAAAGCAGCTCAGCTCCTGGATTCCATCGGTGTGAAGGACTACGACGGTGACGGCTGGCGTGACTTCCCCGACGGCTCACAGCTGTCAGTCCGCATCGACCACGATGCCGTCATCAACAAGACCGACCAGCAGACCAACGAAATGGTCAAGGCTGACTGGGAGGCCATCGGCATCCGGACCATCCTGAACCCTGTAGACAGCTCTGCTATGCAGATGATGGACCAGACTGCCACCTTTGATATCCGTGACAGCTGGGAGCTTGGCGATGGTCCCAACTTCATCGTCTTCCCGCAGTGGATAATACCCATCGACCTGAGCCGCTGGGCACCACTCTATGGTGCTTGGTACTCTGTCCAGGGTACTGCGGAGGCCGAGAAAGAGCTGGATCTGCCGCCTCGGGATCGGACTCCGCCGCGGGAGCAGCCCGAACCAGGCAGCCCGGTGGATCGGCTCCAGAAGCTGTATGACCTGGCCAAAGTTGAGCCCGATGTTGAGAAACGAGAGCAGCTGGTCTTTGAGATGATCAGGATCCACATCGAAGACGGTCCATTCTTCATCGGTACCGTTGCCGACTATCCCCGGATAGTTGTCGTCAACGAGAAGATGAGGAACGTCCCGGATGGCGATCAGCTCGCCCTCGGCGGCTTCGTGAATCCGTGGATCATGGTCTATCCGGCCATTACCCACCCAGCCACCTTCTTCTACGACAACTAAAGGGTGAACTGTGGGAGAGCACTAAGCGAGGGGGATTACTCTTCCCCCTCGCTCACCCATTCCATCAACCCGCCAAAAAGATCAGAGAAAGTGCGTTGGGGAAGCAATCGATTTAGTGAAACTGACGATGCAGTAGACCATCATCCCGCGGTAAGGAAGTGATCATCCATGGCAGCTTTTATTAGCCGCAGGCTTATTTCCATGCTGATAACCTTGGCGCTGGTGTCCGTGGTGGGATTTGTTGTTATCAATCTACCGCCCGGCTCCTACCTAGATGTATACAGAGCTCAGTTAATGGTGCTGGGGACCAGCACCGCGGACCAGCAGATTAAAGCTCTAGAGCAGCGATACGGGCTGGATAAACCCCTGTACTACCAGTATTTCAAGTGGATTACCGGCTTTGTCCGGGGAGACTTCGGACGCTCCTTTCAGTATAACAGGGAAGTTTCCGAGCTGGTGTGGGGCCGCATAGGCTTTACTG
>JAAYHH010000108.1 GCA_012735435.1 Bacillota bacterium
GACCGAATTGAACAAACAGCGGTGTCAATGCATAATAAAGGGTCAAAATGATGGTACCCGACAGCATGTTGCCAAAGAGGCGGAAACTGAGAGCAACAGGTTTAGCCAATTCACCGAGCACATTCATGGGAAAGAAGATGGGATGGGGCTCAACGAAACTTCTTAAATATGAGCCTCTACGATACCATATTCCCAGGAAGAACATGAGTATAAAGGTGACGAAAGCGAGGGCGGCTGTGGTTATCCAATCGGCTGTCGGCGCTCTCAAGCCCAGAATACTAAACAGGCTGCTTGAGAGAATGAAGGCAAAAGCCATGAAAAACCATGGAAATAGATACGAGAACTTCGCGCCTAGGGTGCTTACTGCGAAGTTGTCGAAGGCCTCCACCACCGCCTCGAATACATTCTGGAAACCTGTCGGGATCTCTTGAAAGCTGCGAAGTTTGATCCGTGCAATAACTGCAAGCACCATCAAGAAGAGCATAATAATCCAGGTATTGAAAATCGTCTCTGTTATCCAGATTTCAGTACCTGCGATGTTTAGGACCCAAAGAGTTCTTACACCGATATCCACAAACTGATCACCACCTCTGCTGCTAATGGTATATTTAACCCTTTGATGCGAATTTAATGTTAAATGTGGCGACTTGAAAGGACAAAATACCGGCTGCTACTCCCCACAGACTGATCTGCGGCCCAACGGCACCTAGAAACAGAGCTGCTCCGGAGATTATAAGCCTCAAGATGTGGTTAAGACTGAGATAGCCGGCAGCGCGCTTCTGGTCCATTGAGAGTGCTTTATCAACGCCATGCTGCAGAAGAAAGACCTTGGCAACGCTAACTGCGGAACCGATTAAGACTCCTAGTGCAAAGGGAAGGAAATCCAACGAGCGGTAGTAAGCGGTTGAAGCCAAGATACTGATCAGTGCTATAGCTATTATTGTAAAAACCATTCTCTTTGCTAAGTCCGATAGTTTCATGGAACCCCTTTCCAATCACCGATCAGAATTGGAGAAACTAAACACCAACTTGATGGCGGCCCCGGCACCAAATAACGAAAAAACCAGCCCCAGCCAAGGTGCTGTACCAAACAGCAGATCTAGGTATTTGCCCAGCAAAACGCCGATCAACACCGATGCCGCCATTGCTACCCCTATTTGGGAAAAATAGGCTAAGCCACGCAAAGTCTCATTTGTCTTGGGTTGATTATCCCTGTCGGACTGTTTGCCCAAGGCAGCGTCCCCCCCGGCTCAAAACCCGGTTCCATATCAACAGTCGGTCCAATACCCATTTTCGTTTAGATTTTACCTTGAATTCCAGGATAGCGCAAGTTTCTACAAGTAAGAATCTCCTGTCTCTTTGTGAACTGGTTCACGATCCATATCTTAGATTACAATCGGAGTCGAGTCAAGCCCATGCAATTTAGCCCCAGCAGCTAGCCGCTTCTGGCAGGATCCAGCTGCTTGGCACTGCAGCAATGGAGATCCAAGAGAAGGCGGCTGATGCCTCCGGCCGCCTCCATCCGGTGTTTTTTGTTCCAACCTCTAGATAATCAAAGCCGCTGCAATAGTAGTTACCACCAGTCCTGTGATTACCGGTATCAGATTCCGCCTGGCTACGTCAAAGGGATCCACGCCGCAGATCGCGGCGGCCGGCAAGAGTGCCCAGGGTACCAACGTTCCCCCTCCAACCCAAATAGCTGCGATCTGTCCTAGGGCCGTTAGGGTGGCGGTCCCGTATCCTATGGCAGTGCCGAAAAGTTTGGCTACGGAGCCGGCAAGGGAAATACCGGAAAAACCAGAACCGTCCAGCCCGGTAATGGCCCCAACTGTTGTGAGGGTGACAGCCCCAATCCCGCTGTTGAGGGGGGCGACACTAGCCAAGGCTATCCCTAAATCATTGACAAGGCCCTGGGAGCTGGCCGGAAGTCCAGTACCGATGATTTCAAAATAGCCGGCATCGCCCAAGTAGAAGAAAGCCGCAATGGGAATCACTGGACCAAACACCCGGAACCCAAACTGAAATCCCTCAATGAGATACTCGGTGATCTTCTCCAGCCCTCGATTCCTGTGGGTAAGCATGGAGACCACCAGTAAAATGATAACAGCGGTGCCGCCCACTAGGGCAGTGGCCTCACCTCCCTGGAGTTTCGCGGCGACCATCACCACAACGTCAATGGCAAACAGAACTAGAATCACCAGTGCCAGCCGTTTCCTGAGGGAAGGCGAAAGACCAAAATCGCTGTTATTGGCTCTATCCGGCAGGCCTGTAACCCCGGTAATTTCCGAGCTCTCAACCCGGAGCGTTCCTTGCCTAAGGTCCCGGCGAAGAAGCCAAAATGCCACAAGGGTGGTGACGGTGCCGCAGATAAACACCAAAGGAACACTAGCCGCAACTACCTCTCCTACAGCCAGGCCGGCTGCATCGGCAGTGAGCTTTGGTGCGCCCTGAATGACGAAATCACCTGAAAGAGCGATACCGTGTCCGAAGAGATTCATGGCAATAGCCACACCCATGGCCGGCAGGCCCACCTTCAGCGCCACCGGCAGCAGTACCGCGCCCACTAAAGCTACAGCCGGCGAAGGCCAGAAGAACCACGAGATTAGCATCATCACGATTCCAATAATCCAATACGCCATAGTTGGCGTCTTGATCAAGCTGGCCGCGGGAGCAATCATGGCATCACTGATTCCCGAGGCACTTAAGACTTTGCTCATCGCGATGATGACCGAGATAATCAAGATGGTTCCCAACAGCTCGCTGATGGCATATACAAAACTGGTGAAGACTATGCTCACCGCTTGCGGCAAAGACCTAGTGGCCATCAATCCCAGCACTACGATCCCCGCGACGCAGATGAGGGTTGTGTCACGCCGCATAACCATCACAATCACTATGCCTAGAATAAAAGCTAAATATACCCAGTGGAGACTCGTTAACTGGATGGACATGCTTTGACCTCCTTCTTTACTCCGGTGCAGTGGTAGACTATGCACCAGGAGCCAAGGAGGTTCGGACGAGGGAAGTCAGTGCCTAATCACACAAGTCCATGGCGGTGGGCGTAAACTGCCGCCTGGGTGCGGTCTGAGAGTTCTAATTTGCTGAGGATGTTGCTTACGTGGGTTTTCACCGTCTTTACACCGATATGAAGATTATCAGCTATTTCTTGATTGCTTAGACCGGCGGCAATTAACGTCAAAACTTCCCATTCCCGTTCTGTGAGACGCAAATGGGGAAGGGCATCGGTCTGCCGATTCTCTACCAGCTTCTTGGCGATGTGGGGATCGAAAACCGTCTGACCTTGGGCTACACTGAAAATAGATTGGGTAATCTCAGCAGCTGTTGCTGTCTTAAGCAAATAACCTGCTGCCCCTGCCTCCAGTGCCCTGTAGATGAGATCGTCTTCAGCGAAACTGGTTAACGCGATCACCTTCACGTGGGAATTTTGGCTCACTATGGTCTTGGTGGCTTGGATCCCATCTGCTCCTTCCATAACTAGATCCATCAAAATCACATCAGGCTTAAGCTTGGCAGCCGATTCAACAGCAGCTGCACCATCGGCCTCTTGACCCACTACTTCAATTGCCGGCTCGGTCTCTAGATAGCTGACAAGCCCCAAGCGCACCATCTCATGGTCATCCACTACCAGCACCCGGATTTTCTCTTTGGCCACAGCCTAACACCTCCCCTTTGGTGATCAAAATCTCGGCACCTGAACACTGATTCTAGTTCCCCAGCCGGGGACTGATACTATCTTGATTTGACCGCCGCATTCCTGAGCCCTTTCCTCCATAGCAGTAAGACCCAGGGAAACCCTGCGGTTCAGAGCTTCCTTTAGATCAAACCCGATGCCGTCGTCGACAATCACTAAGCGAATCATATCCGCCTCTTGATAAAGGCGTACCTCCAAATTCTTGGCCTGTGCATGGCGCAGGGTATTGGTGACAGCCTCTTGAAAAATCCGCAGGAGATTGGCAGCCGTCGAGAGAGATAGCTCAAGATCCTGATCAAGTTCAGCCCGGCAAGTTAGTAAACCCCTAGCCTCTATTTCAGACACCAGTGATTCTATGGCACTGGCCAGCGGCTCTTCCTGAAGTTCAACTGGACGGAGCTGCAAGAGGAGTGCCCTCATTTCCTTTTGCGCCTGCTTGGCTGTATCTTCGAGACGCTGCAGACTTACCTCCAACTGAGCTGGATTAGAATGCAGCTGTCGTCTAGCTGCTGCAGCAGTCATTGTCAGGGCAAATAGCTGCTGGCTTACCGCATCATGGAGCTCCCTGGCTAGGCGCTGCCTTTCTGCCAGCATACCCGCCTCCCTTGCCTGGGTTACCAGTTCCTCTTTCTCATCGGCCAATCTCTGCAGATGGCGGGTCTGATCTTGCCACTGGGCAGCCATCCGGTTAAGCTGATGCCGGAGCTGATCTGTGATGCGCACACCCCATTCCTTCCAGCGATAGTGCAAATTGCCTTCAGTGAGCACCCTCACAC
>JAAYHH010000015.1 GCA_012735435.1 Bacillota bacterium
GCAGCGGAACCGATATACGCAGGCAATGTCTTCATATACAATACCTCCAGTTTCCATGAGCCTAGCCCGACACTGTAAGTTCTTTACTATTGACTAGAATTCCTCTTTCCCGCAGCAAACTTCCCCAAACCTACCACTTAACGTTGAGATAATAACCTATTATGCATCTTTGATCAAGAAAAGAGGACAAGGAAAGCTGACTTAGCCTCCTGTCCTCTCATGGTAATTTTATCTATTTAGTATCCTTTGCCTTTAGTACCGGGCATGCTCCTTAAAGGCCTCATAGAGCGCCACTAGATTCTCCACCGGCGTCCTGGCCTGAATGTTGTGGATGCTGTTAAATACAAACCCGCCGCCCTTGCCGAAGATCCGGATCCGCTCTTCCACCTCTTTGCGGACCTCATCAGGTGTGCCGAAAGGCAGGGTTTTCTGGGTGTCGACACCGCCGCCCCAGAAGGTGATCTTATCCCCGAAACGTTCTTTGAGAACCTCTGGGTCCATTCCTGTAGCCGAGCACTGGACTGGATTGAGGATGTCAAATCCTGCGTCGATAAAATCCGGGATAAAGTCCACTATGGCACCGCAGGAATGGATGAAGGTCTTCCAATTCGTGTTGGCATGGATCCAATCATTGATCCGGCGATGGAAGGGCTGGTACAGATCCCGGTAGGCAGCGGGTGCAATAAATGGCCCTGTCTGCATGCCAAAGTCTGTACCTGTGATAAACACAACACTGATCTTATCCCCCACAACTTTGTGGATCTTTTTCAGGTTGTTCAGGGCGATCTCGCACTGCCTCTCAAAGACTTCCCTCACATATTCCTTGCGGGTCACAGTGCTCATATACCATTCTTCAATGTCTCGGATACCCTTGGGATGCTTCAGCTGGGGAGCTGGCACAAAGGCTATATCGCCGAAACTGGTCCCGCCGAAGCTTCCAACAATGGCCTTGTCGGTCTCATTATACAGCCGGTCTACTTCGTTCTTTATATACTCCAGTTCCCAATCAGAGATGGGCTTAAATTCCTCAATATTATCCTCTGGGTTAAGCTTATCATCATCAATGGGCTCCTGCCGGACGATGGCATCAAAGTAGAACCCGCCTTTGGGCATTCTGCCGCTGGGCGGCGCCGATTTATCTCCCTCAGGATACATCAGGATGTCCCCATTGGGCTCAGGATCTGTATTGAAGTCACCGGGCACAAGAACAGGAGTACCGTCCCAGAAAGTCCAGGGTTTCCAGTCCTTGTTCTCAAATCCAAACATGTTCTTGGGCAGGCCTACTGACACAACATCAACGCCCAAAGCCTCCATCAAGTCCGGCTTGATCTCCCCCAGCATCTGGAAAGGCTCAACAACCTTAACTGGGGTTCCCGGCTCATCTAAGCCCAGGGCTTGCCGCAGTGCATAGACACTGCTCACATGCATGCCGGTGACGGTGGTAGCACCGAGATCCAGCGGTACCCGGTCAGGCTGCTTGTGATTTAAAGCTAGGTGTACCCGTTCCCGTGAAGTCATAATTCTGGCCCCCTCACATTTTCTTGATTAGCTCGTTCAGATCAACCTATGCTTTCTGGCGTTTCTTCCCGCCGATGACGTCAACGGCCACAGCCAACAGCAAAGTGGCTCCGATGACAAACTCGTTCCAGTACACGTCCACTCCCAGAAGGGTGAGAGCATTGGTGATGATAGCCATGAGCAGGGCACCTAAGAAGGAACCGATGACTGTACCTTCTCCACCGCTCAGACTGGCCCCGCCGATAATGACAGCCGAAATTACCTTTA
>JAAYHH010000109.1 GCA_012735435.1 Bacillota bacterium
CCCGGCAGCCGCTGCACCTCCGCGTTGCAGGCGGGACACCGGTCTGGGAAGGTAAAAATCCGCTCACTGCCGGTGCGCTTGGATTCCACCGGCTTGACAATCTCCGGGATCACATCTCCAGCCTTCCGGATAATTACAGTATCCCCAATCCTGACATCTTTGGCCTTAAGCACATCGGCATTGTGCAAAGTAGCCCTGCTCACCGTAGAGCCTGCAACCTCCACCGGCCGCAGAATAGCCAGGGGCGTCAAAGCTCCGGTCCTGCCCACTTGAATGATAATATCCTCAACCACCGTAGTGGCTTCCTCCGGCGGATACTTAAAGGCTACAGCCCAGCGGGGACTTCTGCCGGTGGCACCCAGAACCGCCTGGGCAGTCAAGCTGTCAACCTTGACAACTACTCCATCGATGTCATATGTCAGTGAATCCCTGAGCTGCTGGATTCTCTGGCAGAACTCCCACACCTCATCGATACTGGAACACCTCTCAATGAGGGGATTCACCCGCAGACCGATGGTTTTGAAGTATTCCAGCACCTGCCAGTGGGTTTCTATTTCCAATCCTTCGTGATAACCCAAAGCATAGAAAAACACATTCAGCCTTCTAGCTGCAGTAACTCTAGGATCCAGCTGCCGCAAAGAGCCGGCAGCTGCATTGCGGGGGTTGGCAAAGAGCGGCTCGCCCCTCTCCGCCCGGAAGCGGTTGAGCTCATCAAAATCCTGTCGATCCATGTACGCCTCAGCCCGGACCTCCAGGACCGGCGGCAGATTCTCGCCCCTCAGCCGCAGCGGCACACTGGGGATAGTCCGCAAATTCTCGGTAATATCTTCTCCCCGCTCTCCATCTCCCCGGGTAGCGCCCCGGACAAATACTCCATTTTCATACACCAGTGACACCGCAACGCCGTCGATCTTGGGCTCAACTACGTAGCTTAAAGGCTGACCTTCCAGCCACCTCTGAACCCGCTGATGGAAAGCCTGCAGCTCCTCCTGGGTAAAGGCATTGTCCAAGCTGAGCAGGGGCAGCCGGTGCTCCACCTGCTGGAAACTGGAAAGCGGCTGACCCCCAACCCGCTGGGTGGGAGAGTCAGGGGTAACCAGTTCGGGGAACTCAGCCTCCAAATCCCGCAGCCGGCGCATGAGCCGGTCGTACTCAGCATCGGCGATTTCAGGACTATCCAGCACATAGTATCGATAATCATGGTAGAGGATCTGTTCCCTCAGAGATTCAACCTCACGACGAGCTTCATCTAATCTATTCAAGCGCAAATCTCCCTTTCCCAACACCCGACTGCCCCCAATCACAGGCAGCGTGCCGGACCTTCCCAGATTTAGTCTTTCCGACATAGTGGTCAAACTAGGCAAGTATTAATGTACATAGCAGCAGTTCAAGCTGACGAAACCCGGTAAAGGAGAGTAGACTTCCTATGTACATCCCGCGCCGGCATCTTTACTGGATTACAGCCTTGAGCCTCCTGCTGATGGTCTTGGCAGCCATGGCCCTCGTCCGCTTTCCCGCTGCCCATCCTGCATGGATTGCCGCCTATTGGGGGCCCGAATTCGATTACCTACCTGATTATACCAAAGGTCCTTCCATCAGTGCCACCAGTGCCATACTCCTGGAGGGCACCACCGGCACTGTCCTCTATGCCAAAAATGAGCATATCCGCCGTCCCCCAGCCAGCACCACCAAAATCCTCACTGCCCTCCTGGCCCTTGAGGATGGCAATCTCAAGGACATAGTCACCATCAGCCAGAAAGCAGCAAGCATCAGGGGTTCCAGTGCCGGCATCCGGGCCCGCCAGCGCATTCCATTAAGCGATCTGCTCCACGGCCTCATGCTGCCCTCGGGCAATGATGCCGCTGTTGCCATTGCGGAACACTTGGCAGGTTCAGAGTCCCAATTCGTCAAGCGGATGAACGCCCGGGCCCGGGAGCTGGGAGCGGTGAATTCCCATTTCGTTAATCCCCACGGACTGGACCACCCCGACCACTATTCTACAGCCTTTGACCTGGCAATGATCACCAGGGTGGCACTCCTATATCCCATGTTCGGGGAAATTGTCAGGAAACCCCATCACCAAGCCCGGTTTGACAGCTCCCAGTGGTCTTGGCACAATACCAATCGGCTGCTGCTCTCCTTTGAAGGAGCAGAAGGCGTCAAAACAGGCACCACCAGCGGTGCCGGCCACTGCTTGGTGGCAGCCGCATCCCGGGACGGCCGGCAGCTCATCTGTATTGTCCTAAACAGCCGCAACCGCTGGCACGATGCCGCCCAGCTCCTGGAGTACGGCTTTCAAGAATTCCACCTGCTCCCCCTGGCCAAGCAAGGAGAACCCCTTGTGGAGGTCAACGTTTACGGCGGCCTTCACCGCCAGCTCATCGGTACCGCCGGCGAAACCGTTTACAAGGTTGTCCGCAACCAAGATGTCGATGATGTTAAGTCTCACATCATTATTGAAAAGACAAATGCCCCCATCCGCCGGGGACAGAAAATCGGAGAACTGCGCTGCACCCTCCATGATGAGGTCATCGGTCAAGTTCCCCTCATCGCCTCCCAATCGGTACCCCGGGCTACGCCTGTAAACATCTTTCTCTACTGGCTGAAGAACCTGTTTACACCTTTGCCAAAGGAGCATATTCAGCCAGAAACCGTTTGATGCCCTGGCCAGGGAAAGCTACAGTCACCACTGTATCCTTTCCCTCCTTTGCCACAGACACCACCATACCTTCCCCAAAGTGGGAATGCCTAACTTTATCTCCATCGTGAAGCTGGATCCCGTCGCCGCCGGCTGCCTCACCTGCTGAAGAAGTGCGGTCCCGGCCTCTTCCCAGGCTTTCCCGCCTTCCCTGCCAGGCAAGCGGTCTTCCCATATCCCTTGTCCCGCTGGTAAACCCGCTTTCCCGCTTAACTTCCTCTAGGTATTCCTCGGGGATCTCCTCCACAAACCGGGAAATATGGTTCTGGGTAGTTGAGCCGTAAAGCGTCCTCAGTTCCGCACAGGTAAGGTACAACCGCTCCATAGCCCTGGTAATCCCCACATAACACAGCCGCCTTTCCTCTTCCAGCTCTGCAGGCTCCCAGAGGGCGCGGCTGTGGGGGAAGACCCCTTCCTCCATCCCCACCAAAAACACCACGGGAAATTCCAATCCCTTGGCGCCGTGGAGGGTCATCATCACCACAGCGTCCGCGGTTTCATCGTAAAGATCGACATCGGCAACCAAGGCAACATGCTCCAAGAATCCGCTCAGATCCCCATCGGGGTTTTCCTCTTCATACTGCTTGGTAACCGACAAAAACTCCTTTAGGTTTTCAATGCGGCCTTCAGCCTCCGGAGAGCGCTCTGCCTGGAGCTCAGACAAATACCCGCTGGCCTCCAGCACATCCTCAGTCAAACGGGTCAAGGTTACCCGCCCGACCCTGTGCCGCCACATTTCCACCATCTCATGAAAACGCTGAAGTGCATTAATCCCACGCTGGCCCAAGCCCGGAATCTCCTCTGCCCTGGCTAAAGCTTCATAAGCGGTGATCCCGTTTTCTAGAGCAAAACTTTCCACTCGGCCTAAAGTGACATCACCGATGCCCCGCTTGGGCACATTGATTATCCGCCGCAGGCTGTAAAGGTCCGCGGGGTTCTCAATTAAGCGCAGATACGCGATTAAGTCTTTAATCTCCTTCCGCTCATAAAACCGCAGCCCTGCCACGATGGCGTAGGGTATTCCCCGCCGCATAAATTCTTCTTCGAAGGTCCTGGACTGGGAATGGGTCCGATACAAAATGGCGCAGTGCTGGAAAGGGCGGCCCGACTGCTTCAGCCGCTGGATTTCCTCGGCCACAAACCTAGCCTCTTCCCGCTCATCCCTGGCCCTATATAGAAAGAGGGGATCTCCGCCGGTATTCTCAGTCCACAGCTTCTTATCCCTGCGGCCCAAGTTGTTGGCAATAACGGCATTGGCGGACTCCAAAATCATCTCGGTGGAGCGGTAGTTCTGCTCAAGCTTGATGATCTTGGCGTCGGCATAGTCCTTTTCAAAGTCTAGGATATTGCGGATATCTGCCCCCCGAAAGCCGTAAATGCTCTGATCAGCATCGCCCACAACACACAGGTTCCGGTATTTCTGGGCCAAGAGATTCACCAATACATACTGGGC
>JAAYHH010000110.1 GCA_012735435.1 Bacillota bacterium
ACTCGTCATTGTTGGCATCGGTGAAAATAACCTCGACTCCGAGTTCCTCGCCTTTCTCCTTCATCAGGATCTGCTCCCGTGCCCAGCGCTCTTCAGAGAGGCTGCGAATGGAAACGCCGATGGTAATGTCACGGGCAAGGGCAGGTACCGCACTAACAAGTGCCAAGGACACCAGCAGCGCGAGCAAAATCCCAATCACTAACCTCGTGTTTTTCATCCCTCATCCTCCCTTGTAGACTTACTTTGCTTTTCCCATAGTCTCTTACCCTGATGACAACCAGCTTTCTAAGTGCCCACCCCTCAACCTGCTTCCCTTGCTGACAATCACCCCCCGTTGATGCGATCTGGCAGCTAAATGGACAAATCCGCCATAAATCTCTGCTGTTGGTTGACATAAAAGTCAATGTGCGCAGGCTGCTGGAGAATGGCCGCTTCGTATGCTGTCCGCAGTCTAAACCGGTAGTATTAGACATCTGTCCATGGGAGCATTGCCTCGCCTTCTTTCTTAATATTCTCATATTATCAGTATTTTCCTTTAAATTGATAGCGAGGGAAGTTATCCGTCTTTCTTAGGTGGGTAAGTGCTGTGCCGCCAGAGGTTCTAGGCATCCATAATAGAGAAGGCGGAAGAAGACGGGCCGATCCAGAACGGCATTTGCGGTGCCGATACAGGGCAGGAATTGGACAGGAAGTTACTCACCTATAAAGAGGCAGAATGTTCTCCTTAACATCTCCAGACAAGGGAGACTGGGCCTATCTTTGCCGGCGAGAAGGATTGGACAAATGGGTACTCATCAAGAGCTGCTTCAAAAAGGCGGTTGGCATGGGAAGGTGTATCAGGAGCAGTTTAGGGGCGGTGTGTAAGCCCAGATAGGTCAGCGGAAAGGAACAGGGCATCAATCAGGAAAACTGGCAAGCAGCTGAAAAGCCAATCTGGTTGATGCCCTAAGAGATAGCTTCATTGGCGGCAGCAAAAGCCCCTCATCCTTTGCCGCGCCCTCTTGTCTTTCGATGGAACCCGGTTCCATCCGGGAGGTTATTCCCTCATATACTCCAGCAAGACCTCCCGTGTAACCTCCCCAATTGTCTCCGCTATTTCAACCGGAATGGACTGCAAGGTAGGAAGGGTTATGACACGGCTGCAGACATCCTCTGTTACTGGACAATCGAATGGGCCCTCCAAATGGGCAAACACCGGACTGGCATAGAGGGGCCTTGGATAGGCTACTCCTACGGGTACCCGCTCTTCCCGGAGACGCCGGACGATCTCATCCCTCCGTTCAGCAAGCCGGCGGGGGATGAGGAAAGAATAAACATGAAAGACGCTCCAGACATCGGGACTTTCGCCGGGAAGCTCTAGGTCCAGATCAGCCAGTGCTCGGGTGTATATGGCAGCTCTTTCCCGCCGCATCTCATTGAATTTATCTAGCTTCTTTAGCTGAACAACGCCCAGGGCAGCCTGTAGTGCCGGCATGCGGTAGTTAAATCCCAGGCGCCGGATAATTCCCCAGTTCTCCTCACCTTGGTGGCGAATCATGCGGCAGAGCTGAGCCAGCCTTTCATTACCGGTGGTTATCATGCCGCCTTCGCCGGTGGGCATGTTCTTCGATTCATAAAAACTAAAACAAGTAAGATCTGCCAGGTTTCCCACCCGTTTTCCCTTGTACTTCGCCCCGTGGGCTTGGCACGCATCCTCAATAAACACCAGATCGTGCTGGGCAGCCAATTCCCGCAGTGGATCTATATCCGCCGGGTGTCCGAACATATCCACTGCTAAGAGGGCCTTGGTCTTGGGCGTGATCTTGCGGGCAGCATCTTCCACCGATATGCAGAAGGTCTTGGGATCAATATCGGTAAAGACGGGGACAGCCTGCTGCTGCAGAACGGGACCCACGGTACCGATAAAAGTAAACGCCGGCACAATAACTTCATCTCCCGGACCGATCCCGGCAGCTGCAAGGGCTGTATGCAGGGCAGCTGTACCGGAATTGACGGCAATAGCAGCGGGAGCCCCCACGTAGGCAGCGAAGGCATCCTCAAACTCTGTCACCAGAGTGCTGCTAAACTGGGTCAGCCGCCCGCTCCGCACAACTTCGCTTACCATCTCCACTTCGGCTTCATCAAAGAGCGGACCAAAACGCAGGCCTTCCGGCAGCCGCTTCTTATGTTCTTTCATACCGGTACCTCCTAAATACACAGCCTGGCCCCGTCAGGCTGCTGCACTACGTAGCTTCCTGCCGGGGAGCCAATAGGTTTAGTATTTCTTTCTATACCGCAGTCTACATCCCTGTTTGTTCTTGGTGAGGAGTTAGCCCAGCTGCCAGAAAGGAAAGCACTGGGTTTATGTTAACCCTCCCGGTATAATGGATATAAATGGCTACAAGGGTAGCTGCTCTGGAACTTATACTCAGCTAGAAGAGGTGGGGAGATCAAAGTGATGTGGAAAGATAAGTACAAGATCGGAGTAGAGCTGATTGATCGCCAGCACCAAGAGCTTTTCGGCCGGGTATCGAATTTCCTGCAGGCTGTTCAGAGTGAGGGCCATTGGGAGGAGAAATTGGAACATGTGAAATCCACCATGGAGTTTATGCAGAACTATGTGGTGGAACATTTTGAAGCAGAGGAGGAGTTTCAACGGGAGATCAACTTCCCGGAGTATGAAAACCACAAGCAAGTCCACGATGACTTTAGGGCCACCGTCAACGACTATGCTGAAACCTTTGCCCAAGAGGGATTCAACCAGGAGCTGGTGCAGGAATTCGGTGCCAAGCTGATGACGTGGCTGATCATGCATGTGGCAGCTGCCGATCAAAGGATCGGGGCATTTGTCCGGAAGCAAGGAGGCATACACCCATGAAGGCTGCATACATCCAACCATTTTATAAGGCCACTAGAGACGTCTTTCGGATTATGATGGACGTTGAAGTAAAAAGAGGCGAATTGAGATTAGCGAAAGACTTAATTCCCAGCAAAGAGGCTAACGTGATCATCGGTACCACCGGAGACCTGTCCGGCTCAATCCTGTATAGTTTCCCTAAAGACATGACCCTGACCATGGTCAAGATCATGTCAGGAATGGAATTAAAGGAGCTAGATAGCTTCGTTCTGTCCGCCCTGGGAGAGGTAGCTAATATTATCAGCGGGAATGCCATGACATACCTGAATTCTGAAAACTACAGGTGTGATATTTCCCCTCCCCACGTAATGCTTGGAGCAACGCAATCTTTGTCCATGGCAACCGATGTCGCGCTAGTGATTCCCATGCTGTCGCCCATTGGCGACTTCGACATTAACGTCTCCCTTAGGGAAACAAATGAGTGACTCAAAGTTACACCCCCTCGAACTGCGGGGGTGCAATTTTTGCTGGAGAACAAGGCATACTTTTAACAGGATTTTTCACGCCTTGAAGGGAAATTGTAAAAAGATCAAGATTAGTTATTCAGCACCAACGACTTAGTGGGGTGGTACCATGGCAGCACTTGACGAGATCATGACCTGGACTTTTGTGCGGGAGACGGAGGTTCCGCCAGAGGTAAACGAAATCCTGGTGGATGGGGAGGAGCCGCAGGCGGCGTATAAGACTTTGCGGGATGTGGCTGTTATTACCAACAAGCGGATTATTATAGCCGACCGGCAGGGGCTCCGGGGCAAGAAGGTAGAGGTCTATACCATACCGTTCAAGTCCATCGTGATGTACTCCAGTGAGAATGCCCATGGTATCTTGGATTTCAATGCAGAGTTAGAGCTTTGGACACGGGTGGGAAGGTTTAAGCTTAATCTGCAGAAGGGGATCGACATCCGGAAAATTGACCGTCTGATAGGCCAGTACATATTGTGAGGGCAAGGCTGAATTCATCCGCTGGGCAAGACAGGGTAGAACCCTGAGGCATAGAAAAAACCGGGAGGGGAGACAATGGCTGTAAGAGTTGGTATTCAGCTGTATTCGGTACGGAATTCTCTTATGAAGGACCCCTTTGGGACCTTAGAAAAGCTGGCGGAGACAGGATATAAGTACTTAGAAGCAGCTAACCACGATACAGCAAAGGATCCTGGGGTAGGGTTTGGACTTTCTGCCGATGAGATGAAAAAGACTTTGGAGCGTTTGGGACTGTCCATTGTGGGGTGTCACGTTAATCCATTGGACCCGGATAAGCTGGGGCCGGTGTTGGATTATCATGCGGAGCTTGGGAATCCTCAGATCGGCTGTGCTATCGAATTCTTCCCGTACAACGACGTCGATTACGTCCTAAGAAAATGCGAACTCTTCAACCGGATAGGTGAGATGTGCCGGGAACGGGGGATGCGGTTCTATTACCATAACCACTACCAAGAGTTTCAGACCTTTGGAGATAAGACTGTCTACGACATCATCATGGAGAATACCGATCCCAACCTGGTATTCATCGAGATGGACACATACTGGATCATGCGGGGCGGTCAGGACGCAGTGGAGCTCATCAAGAAGTATAAGGATCGGTTAGTGCTTCTCCATCAGAAGGATTTCCCCAAGGATGCACCGCAGCCCCT
>JAAYHH010000111.1 GCA_012735435.1 Bacillota bacterium
GCAGTACCGCGTCCGCTACCACTTCGAAGATTTGGGACCTCCCGGCTTCGGTGTGGTGTGCGCGCTCACCGGGAAAGGGAGGTTTGTTCGTGCGCATTACAACCAAGAAGCTGACTACCTTGGGTCTGTTGGTGGGAGTAAGTATTGTACTGGGCCGGATGGTACCGGTAATTGTCCCCTTTGCGGGGATTCAAGCCCTCCGCATCAGTTTTGGACAGGTACCGGTGATGCTGGCGGGGCTTTTGTTCGGTCCCGCTGCCGGGGCTGTTACCGGAGCGATGGCTGACTTCATCGGCAGCAACCTGTTTCCCATCGGGCCGTATTTCCCCGGCTTCACCCTTAGCTATGCGGTGTTTGGGTTCTTGCCGGCCATCATTTTGCGGCAGTTTCCCCGGCCGAAAACAGGGTATTGGGCACTCTTTTTGGCAGTCTTTGTCACTTCCCTGGTAGTGTCCATTCTCAATACCATCTGGCTGGCCATGCTGTCTCGGCAAGCGGTGTGGGTACTCCTGCCTCCTCGTCTCCTAGCCAGCCTCCTGCAGGTACCTTTGCATGCATTAATCCTGCATTACAGCGTGCAGGGCTATGAGGCCTACAGCAGAAGCCTTTCCAGACAGAGTTCATAGGAAATAGGAAAGTGGGATAGAAATTAACTGGGTGCCGGATCCTTGGGTCCGGCATTTGATTTTTCCATCATGAGTTAAATTCATGTCACAAGAGAAGCCGCGCCGGGGACATTTCCCGTCTAGGCAACCTCTACTGCGTTCCTTAGATAAGCAGGAGGTTCCTACCGCCTGACGAAGAATGAACATAATGGAAAGATACCCAAAAAACATCATTAGTCAGACGTAGCGTGAAATCTGGTCAGAAGGGAGAGGTGGCGCTAGTAGGCTGCAGATTGCGGCATGTAGCGCCAAATCTATGCACACTTCTGCAGCGCAGCCAGCAGATAGTTCCCAGCCGTTGGTCCTTCTGCGGGATGTCTATCGAATTTTCCAAACCGGCGGTACCGAGGTCCGGGCTTTAGATGGAGTGACCATGTCGGTACCGCAGGGTAATTTGGTGGTGATCAAGGGCCGGTCGGGCTCCGGCAAGACCACTGCCTTGAATATGATGGGAGGCTTAGATCGACCTACCCGCGGCCAGGTGTTCTTTAAGGGGACGGAGATCAGCACCTTTGGGGAGAAGACCCTGACCCGCTGGCGCCGTGAAGAGGTAGGTTTTGTTTTTCAATCCTTTGGACTCCTGCCCTATTTGACCGCACAGGAAAACGTGGAGCTGCCCCTTAGGATTGCTGGGTACCCTTCCAGCAAGCGGCGGGCACGGGCACAAGAATGCCTGGAGCTAGTGGGGTTAAGACAGCGGGCTCGGCATCGGATCCTAGAGCTCAGCGGCGGGGAACAGCAGCGGGTGGGTATTGCCAGGGCGCTGACCATGAACCCCAGCCTGATTCTAGCCGATGAACCCACCGGTGAATTGGATTTTGCCACCAGCATGAAAGTGATGGAGCTTTTTAGAACTTTGGTCGATGAACACGGAGTTACTGTCTGCCTGGTCACTCATGATCCCGCCGTAGAAGAGTTCGGCGATAAGGTCTACGAACTAGCTGACGGCCGGGTGGTGAAGGAGGAAGAACGATGTTGGGCCTAAAGCGCCAGCTGCTTTTAGTATCGGCTTTAGTACTAGTGACCATGGGAGCCGGCTGCAGCCTGCTTCCCGCTGAACAAGTAGATGCACCGCCGCCGCTTCTATCGCCGCCGGAGGCCAGGACTATTACATATACAGTTGAGCGGGGATATATCGCCGATGAGCTTCGCACCTTGGGGCGGGTGGCAGCAGTTAGGGAGTCGACCCTCTATTTCCGCCGCAGCGGCCGAATACGGCAGCTGTTGGTGGAGCCCGGTGATGCAGTGGAAAAAGGCCAGGTGCTGGCTAGACTTGAGACAGGGGATCTGGAGCACCGCCTGAAGCTGGCCCAGGTGGATCTGGAACTTGCAGAAATGGAATTCCAAAGGGTAAAAAGCCTCTTAGGGCTAGAGGTCAGTCCCTATGAAATGAAGATGAAGGAACTGGTAAAGCAAAAGGCTGTCTTGGAAGTAGAGCGGCTTGAGGAAGAGCTTGAGGCTTCCACAATCCGGGCACCCTTTGACGGGAGAGTCGTCAGTGTCTATGCCCGGGAGCGGGATGCCGCAGAGGCTTACCGGACCGTGGTGAAGGTGGCAGATCCGGTGGAGCTGGAAATCCAGGTCAGCCTGCCCTATTCCGCCGATGTCAACAAGCTGGTCCGGGGCCAGAAGGTCTTGGTCAACATTACCGGTGAGAGGTGGGCTGATGGATATATCCACCAGATCGCTATTTCCGATGAAGGCTCTACCTTGGACAATCAGCCGGTGGTACATATCCGGCTGGAAGATCCGGCAATAGACCTAGAGTTTGATAGTCTGGTCAGGGTTGTAATCTTGCTGGAAGAAGCGGAGGATGCCCTCTTGGTGCCCAAATCGGTGGTCCGCAACTACATGGGGCGGAAATTTGTCCGGGTGCTGGAGGGGGATTCCCGCCGGGAAGTTGATGTAGTGGTGGGGATTGAAGGCGATACCCATGTGCAAATTCTTAAAGGACTAGAAGAAGGCCAGATTGTCATCGGCAGGTAAAGAGGTGGCCCCATGCGACTCTTAACTGTACTCTGGATTGTTGTCAAACAAATGGTCAGGAATTGGCGCCTGGAATTGGGGCTGCTCCTAGGCCTCGTCATGGCAGTGGCCATCGCATCGGCAGTCCCGATTTACACCAACGGCGCTTTGCAGTATTCATTCATGCGGGATTGGATCAAAAGCACCACCAGGGGGCGGCTGCCCTTTACGCTGTTTATCATGCACGATCCGGGCATCGAGGGCAAGGTCGATCTTGAGCGGTTCCAGCGGCTCCAGGAATTCTTGGAGAAGGAAGTTGCAGCCCGGATGGGGGCGCCGCTGATTTACCACTCCCGGATCGGAACTGTGGATACCAAGGGCATTCGCCCCGCTGATCCCGATGTCAGCCAAAGGACCCAGTACGGCCACCTCCGGTACATGAGCGGCCTAAAGGACCGGGTTGACGTCATCGAAGGGCGCTGGCCGGCTCCCCTGCCCAGGGAGGACGGGGTTCTGGAAGTAATAGTCGATGAGCGGGCTCTAGACAAGAAGGAGCTTCTGGTTGGCAGGCAGTATGTCATGCGCCTTGCCGCAACCAGCGATTATGACCGGGAAGCAAAAACCATCACTGCTGAAGTTGTGGGGGTCATTAGGCCCAAGGAAGAGACTGCTGGGTCTCCCGAGTGGCCCTATTTTCCCCCCTTCGAAAACAGCTTTTTTATCAGCGGAGAGTTTCTAGAAGGTCACCTGATGCAGGCGGAAGGGGTAGCTGTCTATGAACTGGTTTGGTACTGGGTTTTTGACCACGAGCATGTCTATGTGGATCAGCTGCCCCAGCTGATTGACGAGCTTGAGTACATCGAAAACCAGGCCAATCAAATCCTGCCGGGAACCCGGCTCTGGCTTTCTCCCTTAACGACCTTCAGGTACTTCCGGACAAAGGCTTTTTACCTTAGGCTCCTCATGTTTGTCCTCAGTATTCCCATCTTAGGGATGGTTCTTTACTTCATCGTCCTAGCTGCAAGTCTCACCGTGGGGCGGCGGCAGACAGAGATCGCGATGCTCCGCAGCCGGGGAGCAAGCAGCGGTCAGATTCTCTTTTCATATTTAATAGAATGGTGCCTCTTGGGAGCAGCTGCGTTCTTAATAGGGCCTTGGGTAGGTCTTCTTATCTCTAAGCTAATGGGTGCTTCTGCCGGCTTCTTAAGTTTTGTACACCGGACGGCCCTTCCCGTCCGGCTCGGCAGGGAAGCCTATCAGTATGCACTGATCAGCGGAGTCGTTGCGGTCTTGGCCTGCCTCTTCCCTGTTATTTCCGCAACCCGCCACAGCATCGTCACTTACAAACAGGAAATGGTCCGGAAATCCCGGGCGCCAATCTGGCAAAGGTTCTACCTGGATTTTGTCCTGGCGGGGCTGGTGTTCCTGGGTTACCGCTCCTTACAGCGCCAGGCGGCCCTGGTGACCAAGGCAGCGGACCTCGCTGAATCAGAACTGATTCTAGACCCCGCCTTGTTTGTAATTCCGGTGCTCTTTTTGGTAGCTGCGGCGCTGATGGCCCTTAGGGTTTATCCCTGGCTGATGCGGTTTCTTGCTTGGATTACCGACCGCTGGGCTGGGATTGCCCTTTCCCTTACTACCCTGCACCTTGAAAGAAATCCCGGGCAGGCAAGTCCTTTGATTCTTCTAATTATCTTGACGGTCTCCTTAGGGATCTACGGCGCCTCCACCGCCCGCACCCTGGATAAGAACTTCGGAGATCAGATCCGGTACCGCTACGGCAGTGATATAGTGCTGCGGGAGCAGTGGGCGGTGCCGGGATCGGGGAGCATGAGGGGCGGCGTTGGGATAGGGGGGGAAGATACAGGCGGCGACCAGGTGGTAATTTATGAGCCCCCATTTTACATTCACAAGGAGCTGCCGGGGGTTGAGGCAGCGGCCCGGGTGCAGAAACTTGAGGTTTCAGCCCGCTCCGCGGGGCAGCTCCGGGGCCGGGCACAGCTTATGGCCATAGATCCCTGGGATTTTGGCAAAGCAGCCTGGACCAGGGACGACCTAAATGAACATCACATGAATGCCTACCTCAACCTCTTGACAAGGCACCATGAGGGCGTGCTGGTTTCCCGGGAGCTGGTGGACCGCTACGGTGTGAGGCTCGGAGACTGGGTAAGTGTCTCCCTGGGGAATCAGGAAATAGATTTTTACGTAGTTGGTGTTGTGGATTACTGGCCCGCGCTTTATCCCGATGAGCAGCCCTTTGGCATCGCCAACTTAAACTATCTTCAGGAAGAGTATATCATCCAGCCCTATGATGTGTGGCTCAAGGTTAATGACTCAGCCCGCCTCAACGAGATTGTTGAGGCCCTCAGGGAGCATGGAGTTTGGGTTGTGGGCATCGATGATGTCCGGAGTATGCTCATTGAAGGCCGCCGGGATCCCCAGAGGATGGGGCTGTTCGGCATGCTGTCCATAGGGTTTCTAGTTGCCGTTGCCATCAGTTTGATGGGGTTTTTCTTCTACACATTCCTGTCCCTTCGTCAGCGGTTTCTCCAGTTTGGCATTTTGCGGGCCATCGGCCTTTCCATCGGTCAGCTGGTGGCAATGCTGTTTATTGAGCAGGTGTTGTCGGTGGGGGCTGCAGTGGCCATGGGCACGGTACTGGGGGGCTGGGCCAGCCGGCTGTTTTTGCCCTTCACCAAGGTAAGTGCCGACCTAACTGGTTCTGTGCCGGAGTTTATGATCGTCATCTCCGGATCTGACCTGGGCAAGATTTACCTCACCTTGGGCGGGATGCTCTTCTTCGGCTTGATTGGCCTCGTAGTCATCCTATCCCGGATGCGGCTCCATCAGGCGGTTAAGTTGGGGGAGGAAGTCTAATGGAACCCATCATCATCTGCGACAACCTGGTCAAAATCTACCGGATTGCCGATCTGGAAGTTATGGCCCTCCAGGGGCTGGATTTAAGGATCTACCCCCAGGAGGTCATGGCCATCATCGGAGCCAGCGGCAGCGGCAAGTCCACCCTGCTCAATATCCTAGGGGGGCTGGATGAACCCACCGCTGGAACCGCGATAGTAGCCGGCTGGAACTTGGGCCGCCTTACGCGGCGCCAGCGGCTGACCTACATGCGGGAGCATGTGGGCTTTGTCTGGCAGAATGTTGCCCGGAATCTCATTCCTTACCTTACTGCTGAGGAAAATGTGCTGGTTCCCATGATCCTCAATGGCAAGGCTGACCGGGCCTGGGCCAGGGAGCTCTTAGAAGCTGTGGGACTAGGCCACCGCTTTCACCACCGCCCCTTGGAAATGTCGGGAGGGGAGCAGCAGCGGGTTGCCATCGCTATTGCCCTAGCCAACCGTCCTAAGGTGCTGCTTGCCGATGAACCCACAGGAGCCTTGGACACCCGTTCCAGCCGCCAGGTGCTTGAGGTTTTCCATCACGTGAGCCGTGCCTATGGAGTTACGGTGGTCATCGTAACCCATGACCGCACCATGGCGTATGCAGTGGACCGCTTTGTGGAGATCCGGGACGGAAAAACCAGTGTCGAAACGGTAAGGCGCCGGCCTTTCACGGAGGGTGAGCATATCCAAGAAGATGAAGAATCCCACGATGAGTATGTGGTGCTGGATTCTGCAGGGCGTCTTCAGATCCCGCCGGAACTGCGGGAAGCCTTGGGAATCGGCAGCCGCCTGCAGCTGGAGGTGGAAGGGGATAAATTGATCCTAAAGGTCCCGGAGGAAGGCACCCCTGGGGAAACTTCAAGGGACGCCGGCAAACAGGATGAAGAGCAGGGTTTTGCCGGTTAGGGGTGAATTTCTTGTGGTAGGTTCAAGCACCGGCCATCCCGGAGAGGGTGGAGGTGCTTTTTTGTTGATATACAAGAAACACCATCAAGGAAAGAGGTTCCTTTTAGGTAAGTATCTAAACAATATATGGCAGACCGGCTTAGATATGCTTTTTCCGCCGCCTGCCCTTTGCAGGGTATGCGGGCGAAAGCTGATGATTAGAGCCCAGGTTGAGCTTTGCCAGTGGTGCCTTGAGCAGCTGCCCTTGGTAGGGGAAAGTTTCTGCCGCCAGTGCGGCCGCCCTTTGGCGGTCAGGCAGGAGCCGCTGCTTTGCTTCGACTGCCGGAGCACAAGACATTTCTTTGCAAGGAATCGGGCTGTGGGGATCTATAGCGGGCCCCTCAAGGAACAGATCCATGAAGTTAAGTATCGGTATAACCGGCAGCTCGGCATCGGCTTAGGACAGGTCATGGCGGTGGTAGCTAAGGGGCGGAGGTGGATTCCAGATGGCGCCCATCTTTTGGCAGTGCCCCTTCATCCCCAGCGGCTCCGCCAGCGGGGATATAACCAAGCAGAGCTCTTGGTCAAGGGGATGGAAAGCTGTTTTCAGCTTCCGGTTCTAGAGCCCGGTGTTGTGGTCCGGAGGGAGGCAACACAAGCTTCAAGCAGCCTCAATCCTTGGGAGCGGCGGGCAAATCTTAGGGGTGTCTTCTACGTTCCCCGGCCGGGACGGGTTGTGGGTAAGGTATTGTGTGTTGTTGACGATATTTATACTACAGGGGCGACCCTCGATGAACTGGCCAGGACTTTGCTCCAGGCTGGTGCCAAGGCGGTCTATGGCTTGACGCTTTCCATCGCGGTAGATGA
>JAAYHH010000112.1 GCA_012735435.1 Bacillota bacterium
CAGCAGTTGTCATCGATAACCAGAATAACCCTCGGGGCACCCGAATTTTTGGGCCCGTGGCCCGGGAGCTTCGGGATGCTAATTTCATGAAAATCTTGTCTCTCGCTCCGGAAGTGTTGTAGTTTCCTATGGGAAGGAGGTTGGAGCCAGTGGCCGTTAAAGTACACGTGAAGAAAGATGACCGGGTTTATATTCTTTCGGGAGAAGACAAGGGTAAATCCGGTAGAGTACTCAAGGTCCTCCCCAAAGAGAATAGGGTCATTGTTGATGGCATCAATATAGTGAAGAAGCATACCCGGCCGACCCGTACCAATACCCAAGGCGGCATTATCGAGAGCCCTGCGCCCATCAATGCCTCTAAGGTCATGTTGATCTGCCCGAAATGCGATAAACCCAGTCGGGTCCGGAGAGAGCGGGGAGAGAAAGGGGTTCGGCGGATCTGCAAGAGGTGCGAGAGACCCATTGATTAAGGGTGTGGAAGGAGGGACGCATGATGCCACGGCTAAAGGACAAGTACCAAAATGAAGTAGTACCGGCGCTGATAGACCGGTTTAAGTATAAGAATGTCATGATGGTTCCCAGAATCAACAAGATCACCATCAACATGGGAGTTGGCGCTGCGGTCCAGGATGCCAAAGCTATGGATTCGGCAGTAAAAGATTTGACCACCATCAGCGGCCAAAAGCCGGTGATCACCAGGGCGAAGAAATCGGTGGCGGCATTTAGACTGCGGGAAGGCATGCCCGTAGGTTGTATGGTAACCCTGCGGGGCGACCGCATGTGGGAGTTCTTAGATAAACTAATCAACGTGGCGCTGCCTAGAATCCGAGATTTTCGCGGGGTTTCTCCCCGGTCCTTCGACGGGCGGGGGAACTACACCCTGGGCATTCGGGAGCAGCTGATTTTCCCAGAGATCCGGTATGATGACGTAGAGCGGGTACAGGGCATGAATATTACCATCGAGACTACTGCCGAGACTGATGAAGAAGGTCTAGAACTGCTGAAAGCTCTGGGAATGCCGTTCCGCCAGTAGTGGCCGGGATGAGGCGACAATGGCTGTGAAAGGACTGGATTCCCAGGTCGCGAAGGAGTGATACTGTGGCCAAAAAGTCAAAGATTATCCAGGCTCAGAGGACACCTAAGTTCTCCACACGCCGGTATAATCGCTGCCGCATCTGTGGACGCCCCCGGGGCTATATGCGTAAATTCGAGCTATGCCGGATTTGTTTCCGTGAGCTGGCGTCAACAGGTCAGCTGCCAGGAATTCGGAAAGCTAGTTGGTAAAAAAGAGCCATGAGGAAGGGGGTTGCGCAATGGTAATGACAGACCCAATCGCTGATATGCTGACGCGCATTCGCAATGCAAACAGCGCTAAGCACGACAGTGTGGATATCCCCGTCTCTAAACTTAAGGTAGAGGTGGCACGGATTCTCAAGGAAGAGGGCTATGTCAGAGATTACAAGGTAGTCGATGACGGTAAGCACGGCTTTCTACGTATCTATCTGAAGTATGGGGCCAACAAGCAGATGGTTATCAGCGGTATCAAGCGGATCAGCAAGCCCGGACTAAGGGTTTATGCCAAGAAAGATGAGATACCCAGGGTTTTAGGGGGCCTAGGGATTGCCATCCTGTCTACCTCAAAGGGAGTAATGACAGATAGGGCAGCACGACAGCTAGGCGTAGGTGGCGAGGTTCTCTGTTATGTGTGGTAGGAGACGGACTGGAATCGACAGCGGTACTGAAACAAATCAACGTATTAATCGTTTCGAGTTAGGAGAGAGGAGGGGCAATCGTGTCTAGGATTGGTAGAATGCCGGTAGAGATTCCAAGTGGAGTGGAAGTAAAGGTGGACGGCCAGACTGTGACAGTCCAGGGGCCCAAAGGCACCTTGACCCAGGAATTTCATCCGGATATGGTTATTGCCCTGGAAGGAAATACCCTGACCGTGCAGCGGCCGAGTGATGACAAGAAGCATAAAGCTTTGCACGGCTTGACCCGCAGCTTAATAGCCAACATGATCGAAGGTGTGACCAAGGGCTATCAGAAGAATTTGGAGATCAGCGGTGTTGGCTATCGGGCAGCCCTGCAGGGCAACAAACTGGTCTTGAGCATGGGGTTCTCCCACCCGGTGGAATTTGAGCCGGAGCCGGGGATCGAGTTCGAAGTTCCGGCCCCGACACGGATCTCGGTTAAAGGTATTGACAAACAGCTGGTGGGCGAAACTGCCGCCCGGATCCGTGCTGTACGACCGCCAGAGCCTTACCTGGGTAAGGGAATCCGGTATGCAGGAGAGCATATTAGACGCAAGGCGGGTAAAGCAGGTAAAGTCTAAGAAGAGGTGAAGGGAAATGCCAAGATTTGATCGCACATTAGCCCGGCGGAAGCGGCACCTTCGGCTCCGAAAACGGGTTGTCGGCACTCCGGAACGGCCCCGCCTCAATGTTTACCGCAGCTTGAACCATATCTATGCCCAGATCATCGATGACACTGTGGGCAAGACCTTGGTGGCGGCCTCCACCTTGGATCCTGCGCTGCGGGATCGGCTGGAGGTTACCAGCAACATGGATGCGGCAAAGGCAGTTGGAGAGCTGGTGGCCAAGAGGGCTATAGATAAAGGCATTAAGCAGGTAGTTTTTGACCGGGGCGGCTACGAATATGCAGGACGGGTAGCAGCCTTGGCCGATGCGGCTCGGGAGGCTGGACTGGACTTCTAGGTGAAAGGAGGCTGGAGTGAATGATACTTGGAAATGATCGAATTGATCCTGATTCCCTCGGTGAACTGGAAGAAAGGGTAGTAAGCATTAACCCTGTTTCCAAGACTGTAAAGGGAGGTCGCAGCAGAAGCTTCAGTGCCCTGGTGGTAGTGGGCGATGGAAACGGCCACGTAGGTGCCGGGCTGGGCAAAGCGAAGGAAGTAGCAGGTGCTATCCGCAAAGCGGTAGATGAGGCCAAGAAGAACATGATCAGGGTTCCCATCGTCGGCACAACAATACCCCATGAGGTTACCACCAAGTTCAGCGGAGCCCGGGTCTTCCTGAAGCCCGCGGCAGAAGGTACTGGAGTGATTGCCGGCGGTCCGGTACGTGCAGTTTTGGAGTGCGCCGGGATTCGAGATATATTGACAAAGTCACTTGGATCCTCCAACCCCATCAATGTCGTGACAGCCACAATGCACGGGCTGCAATCCTTGA
>JAAYHH010000113.1 GCA_012735435.1 Bacillota bacterium
AACTGGAACGGCTTGCCGCTGGATGCAAGGGTATTAAACGCACCACCGGCCAGCATCAAACAGGTGATGACTCGGCAGACGTTTCGGGGCAACCTGCGGGCTTACTCCCAGCCTGACCATGTCATGATCTTTCCCATCGACAGAAGGCTAGATGTGGAAGAAGGCCTAGACCTAGTAAGGGAGGCAAAGAGGCGGAAGCTGGAAATGGCGATTATCGTCAACCTGTCCTCCCAGGAGCCTGAGATCGAAGAGTATGGTCGTCTTGCCCGTAGGTTTGAAGAAGCTGGAGCTGACGCCATCGAAATCAATCTGTGCTGCCCGAACTTCAGTTTGACGAAAAGGCAGCTGGGGCGGGAGGTAACGGAAAATGATATTGAGACCGGTGCCGTCACCGGCCAAAACCCCCGGCTGGCAGCAGAAATAACCAAGTGTGTAAAGGACTATGTAGACATTCCGGTCATCCCTAAACTCACTCCCACAGCCCTAGATTCCGGTCTGGTGGCAGAGATGTGTGAGAAGGCTGGAGCTGACGCATTCTCAGTTGTCGGCGGTCCCAGCTTAGGCGCTCCCCCAGTCGATATCTACAACCAGGGAAGACCGCTGTATCCCCTGATGGAGCGGGCTGCCTTTGGCGCAATGACTGGCTCTATCATCCGCTATGCGACTTTCAAGATCACGGGTCAGGTCGCGCAAAGGGTGCAGGCGCCGATCATGGCCTCCGGCGGAATAGATACCTGGGAGCATGCCATTCAAATGATGATGTATGGCGCCAATGTAGTATCAGTCTGTACCTCTGTCATGTGGCACGGCTGGGATGTGGTAAAGCGCCTGATCGACGGCATCGAACGCTTCACCGCTGAGCAGGGCTACAGCTCCACCGAAGATTTCGTTGGGATAGCCCTAAAGCATCTAACCAGCTCGGAGGATCTCGGCCTAAAACCCGGCTATGCAAAGGTCGATCCAGAGCTCTGTACAGGCTGCACCATCTGCACACGGCCAGCCCACTGCAACGCGATCACAATGGAGAACCGCAAGGCAGTAGTTGAGCCCAGCCTTTGCCTCGGATGCGCAGTGTGTGTAGATTTGTGTAAGTTTGGTGCCATTAGTATGGTGGAAGGCTAGGGAAACCTCGGGTCTAGCGTTTTAGCGGGAACGTGATAAGGACATAAGTGGTCGATTTCACAATCCTATAGAAGATCTGCAGGACGGCGATGCTCGGTGGGGCTTCGCCGTCTTGCCTCTATCCACCATAAGGGTTGCTGATATGACTTGGGAAGCAACGCGGGTCTAATCGTCAACCCAAGCTTTATCGGCTGTATTTTCATCAAATAGGAAAACATTTAAAAGGCAAAGCTTTCCGGTAATTGGCCAAAGAACGTGTGTTTCCTAGAAGGAAAAAGCCGATAATTGTAGTACTTAATATCTATAAAGAATGAACTACAGAGTTTGCGTGGGGCCAGTATATGGCCTGCGCAAACTCTTCTGTTAACTACGTCAAGGAGTGGCCCAGGTTGTTAGGACGAGGATGCAAATGAAGCAGTCATCGCTGACCAAGGCGGCTGGTATTGTCGCCTTTTTGACTATCATAAGTAAGATACTAGGGTTCATACGGGAAAC
>JAAYHH010000114.1 GCA_012735435.1 Bacillota bacterium
CCAGGAGAATGCTGGTGATCACGAGGCCAATAATAGTTACCACCGCGTTGGGATTGGTTAGGTCGCCAATAGCTACAAAGGTAGCTGGATCAGTGACCATTATACCTGAGCCCTTGAAACCGATAAAGGCAATAAACAGCCCGATACCGGCTCCGATAGCATTCTTGAGGGTGCCGGGCACAGCGTTAACAATCCCTTCTCTTACACGGCTGACTGACAGCACTATGAAAACGACACCGGAAATAAACACTGCACCTAAGGCTGTCTGCCAAGGCATACCCATTCCTAGAACCACAGAATAGGTAAAGTAGGCGTTCAGTCCCATTCCCGGAGCCAGAGCAAAGGGATAGTTAGCCAAGAAAGCCATCAATACAGTAGCAAGTACACTAGAAGCAATGGTCGCATACATCACTGCAGCAAAGGGCATCCCAGTTTCCTGACAGATGGAAGGGTTAACAAAGATTATGTAAGCCATGGTCATGAACGTGGTTATACCCGCCATGATTTCTGTCCTTACATCTGTCCCCTTCACCCTAAGTTGAAACGTCCTTTCTAGAAATCCTTCGTCAACTATTGCTTTGCTCACTTCACTACCTCCTACATAAATCGTGGGATTACCCAAGTTTGTTTCCACGAAACTACCAGTTATTCCTTCCGAATTAGTCGATTCGCACAAGATTTCTTTGTAAAGTAAGAGTTACATTTGTTGACACCATGCCCTTTGCTGCCCCGGATTTTAAGGAAACGGCCCCAGGCAGGATTCCTCTAAGATTCAGGGGAATGCTCTTGGTAAGTATACCCGTAAATTTCACTAAGATTGCTATCCCGACATCTCATACAGTTTAACGCAAAAAGGATGTGAGCCGATTGTATGATTGCATCGTAGTAGGTGCTGGGCCCGCGGGAAGTGCTGCCGCGGCTAAACTGGCCAGGGCAGGAGTCCGGGTCTTGGTGTTGGAAAAATACATCCTGCCCCGGTACAAAGCCTGTGCTGGTGCCGTATCTGGAAGGGCCCTTAAATGGCTGGATGTAGATTTTATGCCGGTGGTTGAGGACGAGATCCGAAGAGTAAGAGTCCACTGGGCAAAGGGAGGCACAGAGCCTGTGGACTACATTTCAGAGACCCCCATCGCCTATTTGGTGATGCGCTCCCGCTTTGACAACCTTTTGGCACAGGAGGCTGCGGTTGCGGGAGCTGAACTTCACGACGGCGAAGAGGTAAAGTCTGTCCGGATCAACGAGGATTTTGTAGAAGTACGCTCTAGCCGTTCCGTGTATCAGGCGGCGGCCGTTATCGGTGCCGACGGAGCCGTCGGCGTAGTCGCCAAGCAAACGGGGCTGTATGTACCAAAGGCCAGCGGTATTGCTCTTGAGATAGAAGCCGAACTCCCCGGCAATGAACTCTGTAATTGGCGAAACACCGTCTTAATCTCCTACGGAATCCCCCAGCACGGTTATGCCTGGCTTTTCCCCAAGGCCCAGATGGCCTCAATTGGCATGGGCACCTTTATGCCCCGCCGCCGAAGTTTCCTCACCGAGTTTGCTAGCTTCACTGCTTCCCTTGGCGTAGACCTTAACAGGCAGGATCTCAAGGCCCACCCAATTCCCCTAGGGGGCAAAGACCGGCAGTTCTGCCTCCCCCGGGTCTTACTGGCTGGGGATGCTGGCGGTCTAACAGACCCTTTGTCTGGAGAAGGTATCGCCCACGCCCTTC
>JAAYHH010000115.1 GCA_012735435.1 Bacillota bacterium
TACCAACACAAAATGTAGACTGGGCAATATGTCACGAAAGTGTTAAGATAGAGCAAGACATATCAAACCTAAGGGATGAGGGGAACAACGGACCATGGTAAGATCTAACCCATTAGTCAAAACACTGCTTACTTTGAAGGGAAATGCCCGGGCTTGCGTTTGGACAGAGCCGCTTTTTTCTATTCCTTGGCAGTTGTACACGCCGTATATTGCCCTGTACCAGGTTGCTTTAGGTCTTTCCAAAGGGCAAATCGGGCTGATTGCCAGTGTCAGCATGTTTGTGCAGGTGTTTGCCGCCTTAGTTAGCGGGGTCATCACAGATAAACTGGGACGGAAGCGTACAACCCACCTCTTTGATATCATAGCGTGGAGCATTCCTTGTCTCATCTGGGCCTTTTCCCAGAATTTCACCCATTTCCTGATAGCAGCGGTGATCAACGGCTTATGGAGGGTTGCGGGGAATTCTTGGAACTGCCTGCTGGTGGAGGATACCGATGAACGACAGTTAGTCCATGTATTTTCATGGATTAACATATCGGGGCTGTTGGCGGCTTTCGTGACGCCGGTGGCTGGACTTTTTATTGTCCGTTACGGTCTTGTGCCAACGGTCCGGGGACTGTATCTCTTGGCATTTGTCATGAAGACGGTGAAATTCCAACTCCTTGATATGCTCGCCGAGGAGACTCAGCGGGGCAAAATCCGGATGCAGGAAACAGCGGGCGTCAGCCCTTGGACGATGCTGAGTCAATACGGCGGGGTGTGGCAGAAGATTATTCACTCGCCCCAAACCTTGGTGGCTCTGGGGGTTATGGTTGTAATTAATATCTGTACTATGATCAACACCAACTTTTGGGGCATCCTGCTTACGCAAAGACTGCAGATTCCCAAACAATATATATCTATATTTCCCTTCGCCAAGGCTGTGGTCATGTTGGCTTTCTACTTTGTCATCATTCCCCGGCTTGACCCGCTGAAATTCAGGCGGCCCATGCTGTTTGGTTTTCTCCTTTTTGTAGCCAGCCAGGCGGTTTTGATTTCCGCTCCCGTGCTGGGGTACGGCTTTCTGTTAGTCAACATCGTCCTAGAGGCATGCAGCCTGGCTCTACTTCAGCCCTTTATGGATACATTGGTGGTCATCTCTGTCGATCCGGTGGAGCGGGCAAGGATTGTCTCCATTCTCCATGTCAGCATGCTGCTTCTCAGCACACCCTTTGGCTGGCTGGCGGGAAATGCTGCTGAGCTGGATCACAGACTGCCCTTTGTGATCAACATCGCCCTGCTAATCTTAGGTTTCATTCTTGTGCTACGGCGGGGCAGTGAGGCAGGCCGCATGGATCCGGCTCCTGCCGTCCAGTGATAAAAAGTCCGGTGATGGCGGCGGTAAGATGCTCATCATTCTTGCCGCCGCCAGTAGGCAGGGAAGTTAGACTTGCACCAGGCATAGGACTTATCCCCCCGGGTGCCAAATTGACAGGTTGACTATAACATAGCCTGACACTCCATCCGAAACCGCACTAATCTATTTTCTCAAATGGTCCACTGATTATGAATCACACCTACCAGATACCAGTCACCATCGATCTCTTCAAAGGCCAGCCGCAGGCTCTGCCAGTCCATTCCGCCGTACTGGGGATCGAATCCGGAAAAATGGTATTCTACAATGATGGCATCGGGATAGACTTCAAACTGATTCTCCAGGGTATTGCCGACTCCTACGGTTTCGTTGTAGCTTACGTTCTCAGCATCGATGAAGTCGGCTGTGTAAACGAACTTATCGAAATACTCCCGGGGCGTTAACTCGATGGGAAAACCCGTTCCATCGTAATGCCCCCAGGTGTACTTTGTGTCATCTTCACCAAATGCCCTTACCTGTTCTGGGGAAAATACTAGGTCTCCATTCTCGGAAACATCTACATAGGAATACGGCGAAAATCTCACCCCGGAAGGATGCACCCGTTCTGCTAAAGCGGCAAAATCCCGTTCCTTGATGATCTTTAGTGTCTCTATTGCCCGCTCTTCAATAATCCGCTTGGCATCTATGGGTGGAAGCTGGGATGCGGGCAGCGCCGCCTTTTTCCGAGATTTCTCCACCCTTTGTTCTTCATTATTAGGCCCTTCATCCGGTGATCTATCCAGCAAACCCGGTACACAGGCGGAAAGGATAAGGGCAAGGAGCAGCGCCACAATCAGCAGTAAGACTCGATTGGTTTTCATGGGAACCTCCTGACCACTTACGTGAATGTAGTATTCCGCTGACAGGGAAGATTGACCTTTCTTTATATATCTCCCTATAGATCTCTTCCAAGCCCTCTTAGTGCTTTAACTTTCTATTAGTAATATCCTTAGATATGATTCCCTACACGTACGCGTAGTATTGTCTCTAGACTGATTCCGTACACATGTAGGCCGATAGGTCGGACCTTGTGCTGAAACTGTCTCAACTGTTTGCTTCTGAAGCATTAGATAACCCCTTGTCCTAAGCAATTTATCAGTCCCTGCCAAATATGGTGGAATACAGACAGGACTAAACCTGTCGATATAGAATCAGGATGAAAACTGATGGTGGTGGTGTCGGCTATGGAATTGCTCCTTGAAACACCGAGGCTGATCCTGCGGGAGTTTGTCTTGGAGGACTGGCGGGCAGTGCACGAGTATGCCTCGGACCCGGAGGTTACCCGCTACATGACGTGGGGCCCCAATGATGAGGCGGCAAGCCAGCACTTTGTGGCGACGGTGATTGTCAAGGGAAAAGAAGAACCTAGAACTGGCTATGATTTGGCAATTACTCTGCGGGACAAGGGGACCTTGATCGGCGGCTGCGGCATATACCGCCGGGCGTTTGGTGAGGGAGAGATGGGCTACTGCCTGCACCGCAGCTATTGGAATCAAGGTTACATGACTGAGGCCGCGGGGGCCCTCTTGGAATGGGCTTTTACTTGTGGAGGGTTTCATCGGATCTATGCTAAATGCGATCCCCGGAATATCGGTTCGGCTAGGGTCATGGAGAAAAACGGCATGAAGAAAGAAGGGCGCCTGCGGGACCATATGTTCAAAGACGGCAAGTGGAGCGATGCGCTGCTCTATGCTATCCTCGAGGATGAGTGGAGGGAGCTCTCGGGAAAGGGCAGCAAATAGAAAGTGCCGGATAGAAAGGCACTGACTGGAGCGGCGCGGGTTAGCTTCCCGCCGGGCAAGTACGCTATTTTTGCAATTAGGAGATATGGTCGGCAAAGATAAGGAAAGGATAAGTGTACTAGGGGCCAGGGCAATGTCCCGGCCCTATGGACTATCCTATGAAACATCCAGTACCGGCGTCTTGGTATTCGCCTCCACCAACTTGGCGTAAAGACCGCCCTGGGCCACAAGCTCCTCATGCCTGCCCTGCTCTACAATCTCGCCCTCATGGAGGACGATGATCTTATCTGCATTGCGGATGGTGGACAGGCGATGGGCAATGACGATGGTGGTGCGGCCTTTGATCA
>JAAYHH010000116.1 GCA_012735435.1 Bacillota bacterium
CCTGGGGGCCGTATCGGCTGCGGAGAAGGCGTGCATGGGCCACCATGGGCGAGACTACCGGCACAAGGAATCTAATAGCTTCTGGGTAGTGCTTCTCAATGAGGTTTACTACAGTCGGACAAGAGCTCGTTATCCTTGGTTCCTTTTTGGATTCATGATCCTCCCGCAAATAAGCAGTGTGGGCTGCAGCCACAAAGTCTGCCCCGATGGCAGTTTCGGTAACGTATGTGAATCCCAGCTTGCGGAGAGCGGTAACCACACATCCTGGGTCGGGCAGATCGAATGCACAGACGTAAGAAGGGGCAAGGCTCACCGCTACAGTCTCTCCCTCGGCCAGTAATGCCTGAACAGTCGGCAGATCATCTCTAACCCGCTTGGCCTGCCGGGGGCAGACACTGATACAATGACCATCGAGAATGCACTGCTCCTCCCAGATCTGGGCATGGCCTGTGTTGACCTTGATGGCCTTTACCGGGCAAGCCCGCACGCATTTGTAGCAGTCCTTGCATTCCGTCTCCACTGTGGTCAAGACCCCCACTAGCTCACCCCCAACTTCGGCAAGATCTCTTGCCGGAAGACCTCCTCTACACCATCGACAGAAACGGCGATTGGCGGCCCGTCATCGATCCTAACAGATACTGCTCCGGTACAGTGATTCATACAAAAAACGCCCTTCAGCTCCACCAATTCCTGCAGCTCCCACTTGCGAATCAAGGCCTGAAACTTGGAGATCACTTCGTAGGACCCCTTCAGATGGCAGGAACTGCCGACACACACAGCGACGGTGAGCATATCAAGCCCTCTTTCTTTAAGCTCGTACCTTTTTTCACAACCCCATGATACCACGGGTTCAGGGGGAGCACAACCTATCAGTGACATATTTCACAATAAGTTAACTGATTAACTTTCCGTAGGGCTATGTGGTACAATACTTGATGAAATAAAGTCAGACAATCTCTTGGCATTGAGAGAGAGGTAACCAAATTGGCAAATTGTAATCAGCAATCCATAGAGATCAACACAAGGGACTATGTAGTTCAAGCAACTGCCGCCAACGGCCACGTCCGGGCATTGGCCGCGGTTGTCACCGGAGTCGTAGACGAAATAGCCAGAAGGCATAAGATGTGGCCGGCAGCCAGTGCTGCCTTGGGCAGGACCCTGGCTGCCACTGCCATGATTGGAGCTATGCAGAAGGGCAAGGAAAAAGTAACGGTTCAAATCATAGGAGACGGCCCTTTGGAGCAGATAACAGCCGATGGCGATGGTGAAGGCAACTTAAGGGGATATGTTCAGAACCCCCACGTGGACCTTCCCTTGACAGAGCAGGGGAAGCTGAACTTGAGCGCCGCCGTCGGCAAAGGGCACCTTTGGGTCATCCGGGACCTTGGCTTAGGAGAGCCGTATCGGGGCGGTGTGCCCCTGGTCAGCGGCGAGATCGCCGAAGACTTTGCCAGTTATTTTGCCCAATCAGAACAGACCCCCTCTGCCGTTGCCTTGGGAGTACTGGTCGAGGTCGACGGCGGTGTACAAGCAGCCGGTGGTTTAATTCTGCAGCTGCTGCCGGGAGCCAGCGAAGGTCTTGCCATCATTCTAGAGCATATGGTCAGGGATTTGCCCGCCATAAGCAGCCTGATCGATAGCGGCAGCACACCGGAGGACATTATTGAGCAGGCCATCGGCGACCTGCAGCCAAAATATCTCAACAGGCTTCCACTCCGTTTCACCTGTACATGTTCCCGGGAGCGGTGTGAATCAGCACTGATTGCACTGGGGAAAGAAGAATTGGAGGACATCATTCGAGAACAAGGGAAAGCCGAGCTCACCTGCCGCTTTTGTCAAGAACAATACCTGTTTGACAAGGAAGAGTTAAAAAATATCCAAGAAAGGATAGGCAAGACTGGAAACTGACGGCATTCGGAAAAGTAGTCTAGGACTCTGTTCTCGTTTTGTGGCTAAGACGGCTTCCTCAGTGCACCTAGGTCCATCAATGCACATATAGTGAACTATCATCCCAACAAAGATGTAAATCAGTGGATGGAGGTGAAACTATGTACCCAGCGCGTTATGATAACGCTCAGGCCCTGGCAGCCGCTTTTTATCCTGAGATGGCATGTGAAAGGTACGGCCTGCTGCGGGAGATCAACAACAGGTTGGACCATATGC
>JAAYHH010000117.1 GCA_012735435.1 Bacillota bacterium
CATCTATTCAAGGCTATAGGGGCATAAGCTATAGATAGCTCTGCCCCTATACCTTAGCATAACCCGTAGGCTGCTTATATGCCGTTTCCTTTAGAAGTCTTAGATATCACTCTCACCGAAGATGACGGATGGGAGTGTGAACAAGTAGAAGTTGCCGTTATCGCTGAGCCTGGAAATCTGGACTGAATCGACACCTGCTGCCTTAGCAAAGACATCAGCCACAGCATCGGCATCAGCTACATCCAAACGGCCCTCAACAACTGCCCGAGCGATCTCGACACCGGCCTCAACTGCCATCATGTTAAATGATACTGGCCAGGTAGCAAATCTGCCGGCACGGCCCTTCGCTACGATTGCGTCGTCAATAGCCTTCAAAACAGCATTCATGTCGCCCCTCATATCCTCTTCGATGGCAAGCCCGAGAGCTGCAGGATATCCGTGGGTTGGGCTGGGGCAGCACTGCTCAGGGAAGATGGCTCCGGTCTCAACAGCCTGGGTAATCATCGGGTCCATCATACCGCAGTTGGTACCGAACAAAGCGATGTTGGTTACATGCTCAGCCACCTGACGAGGAACATCCTCGTGGATAAACTGCTGGGTACCGGGGATACCTGCGTCGCTCATTGGATCCGGGGCAGTGACTTCGATGAACTCCATACCGAGTTTAGCTGCCTCTTCCTTCATGATGTCCCGTCTGGTAGCCAACAGCTCCATGGACATGTGCCGAGGGAATGAGTAGTGGAGGAACTTCTCAGCACCCATTTTGTGGGCCAGCTGAACGATGGTCCGTCCACGACCGTACTGGTCGGTCTCCAGAGAAATGTCTGCCACTGACTCTACCAAAGCGGGGTCCTCATGGGGAGTGCCGAGAACGAATATGATATCAGGGCGCATGTCTTTAACCCGCCGAATAGCTGCAACGGTGCCGGGAACTGCCTGGGCAACCACAATGGCCTTGACATCCCGGTCAGAAGCCAGCTGCACGATCTGGGAGATGGTAGTCTCCTGCTCCTGCATGAAGTTGTCAGGATAGATTACGTGCTTGATCATGTCACCATACTTGGCCGCTACATTCTCGGCACCTCTGTACTCGTCCTCACCCTGGGACACGGTACCGGTCACTACACCGATTTTATAATCGGCAGCCAGGACCATACCGCTCACTGCAAACAGCATCACAGCGATAAGTAGTACTGAAACTAACTTTTTCACCAAGATAACCTCCCTCTTTTACTCACCTTTACTTTTTGTCTAGTACCGCCTACGGAAATGCTCCCCTTGTCCTCCCCTCAGCTATTTTACTAGTACCCTCAGGCGTCCTGGTTCTTCGGACCCAGCTGAGGGTACTGTGCGGGACTATGGAGTCAACCCCGTAATACAAAGTCTAATTCTATGTAGCAGACTATTTTCCTGCATAAAAATCAGCTTTTTATCCGAAAGTATGATTTGCCAGGGCTTCCATTTACGATATCCGTCTGCACGATCAGGATCCACGGCCACATGTATACAATACACATGCACTCGCATTATGGAAAGAACCCGGTGGATTGCCCACTGGGTTCTTTCTAAAATTTCCTGGCAACGTGCTACTCTCCCACCGGGTCGCCCCGACAGTACCATCGCCGCTGGAGGGCTTAACTACTGGGTTCGGGATGTAACCAGGTGTTTCCCCTCCGCTATTGTCACCAGAAAAGTTATTCGGTTTTACACCTTCAAAACTGCACAATGGTCTTAAGGTCAAGCCCTCGACCTATTAGTACCAGTTAGCTAAAGACATTACTGCCC
>JAAYHH010000118.1 GCA_012735435.1 Bacillota bacterium
GGGCAGTAATGTCTTTAGCTAACTGGTACTAATAGGTCGAGGGCTTGACCTTAAGACCATTGTGCAGTTTTGAAGGTGTAAAACCGAATAACTTTTCTGGTGACAATAGCGGAGGGGAAACACCTGGCTACATCCCGAACCCAGTAGTTAAGCCCTCCAGCGGCGATGGTACTGCCGGGGCGACCCGGTGGGAGAGTAGCACGTTGCCAGGAAATTTTAACAACACCCGGTGGAATACTCCGCCGGGTGTTAGTCTTTTCTTGGTACTTTGCTTGACCAATACTTAAACCTGCGGGCTAGTATATGCTGGCTAAAGGTTAGAGACAGGGCTCTGTTGAATTGTGTGTCCGAATGAGCCTATTTCGCAAAAGGAGGTGTTCAAACATGGAACTACTCGCTGTTGTAACCACCACCGACAGCAAAGAGGCGGCTAGTGCCATTGCTCAAGCTCTGGTGGAAAAACGTTTAGCTGCCTGTGTACAGATCTCTGCCATTGAGAGCTTTTATGACTGGCAAGGTGCAGTGCAGCAGGATCTGGAATACCGGGTCGTTGCTAAGACAACTGCAGAGCGCTATCAAGAGGTTGAAAAAACTATTAGAGACATGCATTCCTATGAACTGCCTGCTATCTACGGGGTGCCTTTAAGTGCCGTTTACGGACCCTACGCCGATTGGGTTAAGGATAATTCACAGGGTGCCCATGAGTCTTAGCCATCCTTCTGCTCCCTTTCCCTTCTGGCAGATGGTGTCGGGACGCAGGAGGCTTTCCGAATCAGGCATGGATGGCAGAATATAATCGAAAATCCTCTACCTGACAGCTTGTCATGGCTAAGGGCGTTAGAGCGGCTGCTTCTCCGCTATAACCAGCATTTCGAAGTCTTCTATGGTAAGCGGATCTTCTCTGGAGAAGGCCCCAAGCTTGGCTCCGAAGATGTCGATTTTTTGGAAGCCCAGGGACTTTAGCAGCCAGGTTATCTCGCTGGGGATATAGTACCTTTCACTCACCACCACCTGGTGTTGGTTTCCATCATCATCGGTGAAGGTTAAGAGATCGCGGCTCCTCATAGTCATGAAGTCGAAATACTCGTCTTGAGAATTGTCAGCTACCTCCTGGGGCCTCCCTTCGAGGGACTGGTGACTGAAATGAAATAAGCGGTACAAGCCGTTCAATGTGGTAAAGATGAACTTGCCGGGAGTTTTCAAGGCCTTCCCGGCGTTTTTCAATATCTCATAGTTCATCTCATCGGTTTCCATCAAAGGGAAGGCACCTTCGCAAAGCATGATGGCCGCCTCAAATTGGTTTTCAAAGGGGAGACTCCTGGCATCGCATTGCAGGAACTCAACTGTCAGATTTTCCTTCTCCGCTTTTTGCCTAGCCCTTCTTAACTGAGCCTCGGATAGATCAATGCCTGTGACAGAATACCCTCTCTTGGCCAGTTCTATGGCGTGCCTCCCTGTCCCGCAGCCGATGTCGATGATTTTAAGGGACTTATCGTAGTTGAGCTCCTTCTCTATAAAATCACATTCCCCTATCGTCCCTTGGGTAAAAGGCTCTTTCTCATACTGTTCCGCATAGTTCTCATACAGCTTTTCGTACCACTGCACAGCTATCCAATCCCTCCATTCCATTCACTTACGGGGCATTCTCCTTAATTCGGATATCCCATGACCTTTAATCAGTTTGGTCATCCTTGCTGTCAATTGCGCTTGCCCTTTAGAATTCTCCACAATGTTCTAGACCCCTGGCAATGGTTCTCTGTTATTCTCCCTGTAATGCAGGAGTTTTTCAACGTGCAGTGAACTAAGGGACCCAAAACAGGCAGCGGAGCTCGCGGGATCTTGATGGTCGCCTGGCTCTCCTGCTGACCTGATGGGGAAGATATAACGTGGAGAAGCTCAGACAATCTTTCCTTAAGGCAAGGCGGTGGGTAAAGCGGAATGCTCGGCCCTTGGAGGCGGCCCGCTGGGAATACACCTTTGAAAATGGAACCAAGGAAAGGGTCCTTGAGATACTGGCAGCCTACCAAAATGAAGATGGCGGATTTGGCCACGGCATCGAGCCGGATTTTTGGCTGTCCGCTTCATCACCTATGGCCAGCTGGGCAGCGGCCCGAATTTTGCTGGAAGTCAAGGCCGGGCCTGACCTTCCCATGGTGCAGGCTTTGGCGGATTATCTCTGCCGCACGCAGCAGCCTACAGGTACGTGGCCTGCGGTTCTACCTGACAACAATGCTTTCCCCCATGCTCCTTGGTGGCACTGGAAACCTGGGGTGGAGAGCGGTGGATGTTCAATCCCAGTGTGGAACTTGCGGCTTATCTCATCCATTGGTCAAGACCAGGAAGCAGTGCCGCTGAACACGGCTGGAAGACGGTGGGCCCTGCACTGAAGCGCCTTATGGACTGCACCGAAATGGACATGCATGAGATCAGCAACTACCTGATGTTTAGGGAACTGATGGAGCCCAGGGCGGCAGAGTTAGAGGAGAGAACCGGTTGTTTACTGACGGATGTGGAAAGGAAACTTTCGGAGCTTGCCGCGGCCGCGGTGGAGATGGATGTTTCCCAGTGGGACTGCGGCTACAAGGCACTGCCCCTAACTTATGTTCATGGGCCTGATAGCTTCCTTTGTGAAGTATTTGGCAATTTGGTTGATGAAAACCTAAATTTCTATGCAGAACAGGTCGATGAAAACGGTCTCTGGTCTGTTACCTGGGAGTGGGGTGCTTACCCCAGCGAGTTTGCGGTAGCAAGAAGGTATTGGCAGGGGATTATTGCCCTGGAGCGGTATAGAATTTTCCAGGCTTTCGGCTGGCTGACCTTGAACATCTCATGATTATCAACAACTATCGCCGGTCGAGCTGACCGGCGTCGTCTTTATCACCGGCTAAAGGAGCCTTCAGCTAGAGGTAAAGATTAGGGGAATGTAGAAATACATACCTTGGCATATGTCTGGTGTATAAAGGTTGTGCTGAAGATGGTGCAGCCCGGGCTTCTAGGAGATGTTTTCCAGGGCATATCTGCTGGAGAGCAATGGAAGGGAGCATTATAAAATCCAATTGGGGGAGAGATCCGATTGATGACTGCTTTAAGGGGGTACCCCAATCTCGTTACTCTCAATGAAGTATTGGCAAAGGCAGAGCAGGAAGGTTATGCAGTGGGCTCTTTCTCTCCTCGCTATACTCCCATGATTGGTGCGGTGATGGGTGCCGCGGAGAGATGCAAGTCTCCTGTGATTGTCCAAATATCTAGTCGAGAACTTAAAAAATATGGGATCAGCGTTGATGAGTTTGCCGAGGAGTTTTATCGGGTGCTGCGGGATGAGCGGATCTCTGTCCCGGTGGTCCTGCATCTTGATCACACCCGGGAAAAAGCCCTCATAGAAGAAGCCATTGCAGTTGGTTTCACCTCGGTAATGATCGATGCCTCCTACGAAGAGTTTGACCGGAATGCAGCCATAACCCGGGAAGTAGTGGAGTATGCCCAACCCAGGGGCATATCAGTAGAGGCTGAGTTGGGACGAATTGGCACAACCGATTTTATTGAAACAGATGCAGATGAAGAGCTTCTTACCGAACCGGAGGAAGCCAAACTGTTTGTAGAACAAACCGAGGTTGATGCCCTAGCTGTATCGGTGGGGACCGCCCACGGCGTCTATATGGTAAGACAGCCCCGGGTAGATTTCGAGCGGGTAAGGAGGATCCGAGAGCTGACTAATGTGCATTTAGTTTTGCACGGCGGCTCCGGTGTCCCGTCTGAGATGATCAAGAGAGCCATCCAATATCCCGGCGGAGGGATCAGTAAAGTCAACATAGCTACTGACTTGGAACAGGCTTTCTTGACTGCCATCGGCAGAAAAGAGCCTATGACCAATAAAGAGTGCTGTACCTTGTCTCCTTCACTGCTGAGAATTGGCCGGGAAGCAGTGGAAGAGGTAGTGGTAGAAAAGATGATCCATTTCTTGGGCAGTGGGGGACAGGCTTAATAGAGAATTAAGGAAAGTGAGTGGTAGAGAACAATTGATGTCAGCAAAGATTAAAGATGAACTGCGGGCTTTAGGCCGTTATATGATTGATAATCAGTTGGTATGGGGCAGCTCTGGCAATATCAGTGCCAGGATTGGGGAAGACAGGTTTCTGATCAGCGCCAGTGGTGCTTGGCTGGGGGACCTTTCTCGAGATGATTTAGTGGAATGCAGTATCAGTGACAGCAGAGCCCTTGGAGAAAGAAAACCATCCAAGGAATTTCCCTTACATCGGGAAATCTACGCCATGCGGCCGGAGATCAATGCCGTTATTCATTCATCTCCCTTTTACAGCACGTTGATTGCCTGTACCAAGGAACCGGTGTTCAACAATTGGTTTGTGGAATCAATGTACTACCTAGAGCGGGTGGGGCGGGTTGGTTACAGCCATCCCGGTTCAGATGAGCTGGCAGAAAGCGTTAAAAGGGAGATCATGGGGGCCAATGCTCTGTTTATGGAAAACCATGGGGTCTTGGTCTGCGATACCAGTATTAAGGAAGCCAGGATGGCCCTTCACACCCTTGAGGTAATGTGCCGCATGATAATTGCATCCAAGAGTGCTGGACTGGAGATTCAAACCATACCCGATGAGATGGTGGAGGATTTCCTGACTAACTCAGGATACCGGCCCCGGAGGAGGTGGCCTAATGATCGGCGTAGTGGCAGATGACATCACCGGTGCCCATGATATCGGCAGCATGTTTGTCAAGTCAGGTGCAGTGGTCCACGTGTTTTCTTATGACCAGGGGCTTATCCCAGAAGATATCAGCCGGTGGCAGCTGCCGGATGTAGTAATCCTTGATACTGACTCTCGCTTCGACTCGCCTGAAGCTGCCTATAACAAGGTATTTGGGGCCACGAAGCTTCTCAAGGAGCTTGGATGCCGGCAGTTCTACAAAAAGACATGCTCGGTATTTAGAGGGAACATCGGGCCTGAGTTTGATGCCATGCTGGATGCACTCAATGAGGATTTTGCCGGTGTAGTGGTTGGGTTTCCCAAGAACGGCCGCCAGACCATCGATGGTATCCACTACGTGCATGGAGTAAAGCTGGAGGAATCTGAGTTTAGAAATGACCCGGTACATCCCATGGACCGATCCAGTTTAGTTGACCTTCTGGCAAGTCAGACAAAACGTCGGGTGGGTTTGGTTAGGCATGCGGTGGTGGGTCAAGGTGTTGTGCAGCTGCGGGAAGAGGTTGCTGGGATGCGGGGGCATTATCA
>JAAYHH010000016.1 GCA_012735435.1 Bacillota bacterium
GTATCGGCTTTACCCGGACGCTGCTGCGGGATTTGCTGTCTGTACCAGAGTTCCATGATATAGAGATTGCCTTTACCGACATAAATGAAAGAAACCTTGAGATGGTGAGCCAGCTTGCCCAGCGGGACATAGACAGCAATGGTCTAGATATCAAGATCCAGGCAACCCTTAATCGGCGGGAAGCCCTTGAGGGAGCAAAATACGTGTTTTATGTTGTAAGGGTCGGCGGCTTGGAGGCTTTCGAGCTGGACATAGAGATTCCCCTGGAATACGGTATTGACCAGTGTGTCGGCGATACTTTATGTGCCGGCGGCATCATGTACGGCCAGCGGGGTATTCCAGTTGTGTTGGACTTCTGCAAGGACATTAGAGAAGTCGGAGCCGATGGCTGCATCATGCTCAACTACGCTAACCCCAATGCCATGCTTACTTGGGCGTGCAATAAATACGGCAAGGTTCCCACCATTGGACTCTGCCACGGCGTCCAGCATGGCCATCAGCAGATTGCTGAAGTTCTAGGTCTGAAACAAGAGGAAGTAGATATCATCTGTGCCGGCATCAATCATCAGACTTGGTATATCAAAGTTCAGCATAAAGGCAAAGACATGACAGGCTTGCTGCTGGAAGCCTTTGAAAAGCACCCAGAATACAGCAAGACAGAAAAGGTGCGCATAGATATGCTGCGCCGGTTCGGTTATTTCAGCACTGAATCCAACGGCCACTTGAGTGAGTATGTGCCGTGGTATCGGAAGCGGCCGGAAGAGATCAGAGATTGGATTGACATAGGTGTTTGGATTAACGGCGAGACTGGAGGTTACTTGAGGGTCTGCCGGGAAGGGCGAAACTGGTTTGAAGTTGACTTTCCCAACTGGCTGAAGGAGCCCCCGATGAAATATGCCCAGGAAGAGCGGAGTCAAGAACATGGTTCTTATATTGTCGAAGCCCTCGAGACAGGTCGGACCTACCGGGGTCACTTCAACGTGGTAAATCGCGGTGTCATCACCAATTTGCCTTCCGATGCCGTGGTTGAGGTTCCTGGATATGTTGACGCAACCGGCATTCATATCCCAGTAATCGGTGATTTGCCTTTGGGCTGTGCAGCGGTCTGCAATGCCAGCATATCGGTTCAGCGGCTGGCTGTGGAAGCAGCAGTCCGGGGTGATGATCTGCTGCTCCGTCAGGCTATGATGATGGATCCTTTGGTCGGTGCAGTTTGCAACCCGCCGGAGATTTGGCAGCTAGTAGATGATATGCTGATCGCCCAAGAACAGTGGCTGCCTCAGTATAAGGATGCCATTGCCAAGGCAAAGGAGCGGAGGGCCACCGAGCCCAGAATCCCCACCAAGAAGGGATATCGGGGCGCAGCCCGGCTGCCGGAGAAGACTGTGGAGCAGATGGCCAAAGAGAAAGACGCTGCAAAGAGCGCCAGTGCTGGAGATGGGGAATGAGGCAGTTGTCGTGTAGTTAATGCGATCTAAAAAGTATCCAGGACGCTATCATGCTGGGGGGAAAGGGAATTGGCCCAAGGTGAGCTCCTCTTGGATGTGCAGAATCTCAGCACCCATTTCAATACAGAAGAAGGCATCGTAAGGGCCGTTGACAGGGTCAGTTTTCAGGTGTATAAGGGGCAGACACTGGGAATTGTCGGGGAGAGCGGCTGCGGAAAAAGCGTTACTGCCAAGTCCATTATGCAGATCGTCCCCAAGCCCAACGGCAGGATTGTCGAGGGCAAGATACTCTACCATAGGGAAGACGGCGTTGTTGATATTGCTACCCTTCACTACCAAAGCCAAGAGATGCGGGAGCTTAGGGGTAATGAGATCTCGATGATTTTCCAAGAGCCCATGACATCATTGAATCCCGTCTATACCATCGGAGACCAGATCATGGAGGCTATTCAGCTTCATCAAAAGCTGGATAAGCAGGCCGCAAGGGAAAAGACTATCGAGATGCTGGCAAAGGTAGGGATTCCATCGCCTAGGGAGAGGATAGATCGCTATCCCCACGAATTCAGCGGGGGTATGCGTCAAAGAGTCATGATCGCCATGGCCCTTTCCTGCAGTCCCAAGCTGCTGATCGCAGATGAGCCGACCACCGCCTTGGACGTTACCGTTGAAGCTCAGATCATCAACCTGATGCAAGATTTGCAGGATGAAATGGGCATGTCCATCATCATGATTACCCACGACCTGGGCGTTATCGCGGGAATCGCTGATCGGGTGCTGGTGATGTACGCAGGCTGGGTGGTGGAAGAGGGCTCCACCGAGGAGATTTTCTACTCTGCCAAACATCCCTACACCCAGGCACTGCTGCAGTCGGTTCCAAGAATCGGCCGTACTGGCCGGCTGAATTCCATCAAGGGCACCGTGCCTGATCTAATTAACCTGCCGCAGGGATGGTGTTATTTTGCCCCTCGTTGCTCCCATGTCATGGATATCTGTCTGGAGAACGAACCTCCCATGTGTGCCCTGGTCAACGGGCGGCGAGTCAAGTGTTGGCTTTACCAAGAGGGGGAAGCATCAGCATGAACCAGAATGAAGTGATGCTCAACGTCAAGAATTTGAAAAAATACTATCCGATTCATGCTGGCCTTCTGCGCCGGGTTGTGGGTTATGTGAGAGCAGTGGATGGGATCGACCTCTTTATTCGCCAGGGTGAGACCGTAGGGTTGGTGGGAGAAAGCGGCTGCGGCAAGACTACTGTTGGCCGCACCATTGCCCGACTGCTGGATCCTACCGAGGGGCAGATTGAGTATACCCCGAAGGATGGCAGCACCGTTGACTTGGCTGCCATGGGCAAGGAGGAGTTGACGAGAATTCGCGGCGAGATACAGCTCATTTTCCAAGACCCCTTTGCCTCTTTGAATCCCCGCATGTCGGTAGGAGCCATCGTGGCCGAACCTCTCAGGATCAAAGGAATTGGAACTAGAAAGGAACGTCTTGAGCGGGCAGGGCAGCTGTTGGAAAAAGTGGGACTGAGTGCGTCATATATGAACAGATTTCCCCATGAGTTTAGCGGCGGTCAGCGTCAAAGAATCGGCATCGCTAGAGCACTAAGCTCTAGTCCTCAACTGGTTATCTGTGACGAACCTGTGTCAGCCCTGGACGTTTCAGTACAAGCTCAGGTACTGAACCTGCTCCTCGACCTGCAGCAGGAGTTTGGCCTCACTTATCTGTTTATTGCCCACGACTTAAGCGTAGTCGAATACATAAGCGACCGTGTGATGGTGATGTATCTGGGAAAAATCGTTGAAAGTGCTTTGTGTAAAGACCTGTACCATTCTCCCAAGCATCCCTATACAGAAGCGCTGCTTCAAGCTATACCAATTGCTGATCCGCTGCTGGGGAAGCGGCGGAAAGCCCTGGCAGGCAGTGTTCCCGATGCTGCGAGCCCCCCGTCGGGCTGCAATTTCCACCCTCGCTGTGCCTATGCCGTTGAACAATGTAAATTCGATACGCCAAGTCTCAGGGAAATAGAACCAATGCATTTTGTAGCTTGTCACTTGGCCGAGGAGCTGAAGCTCAGTGGATTTGGGGCTCGGGGAAGCGGCTGTGGATCAGCAGGAACTATGGGTTGGGGGTGATCTGCGTAAGCAAGTAGGCTTTGTTGGAGAAAGATGACAATCACGGAGGAGGGAAACTCTCATGTCGAGCAAGTTGAAAACTGTTGGGAGAAAAAAGAATAAGTTAATTCTTGTGCTGACTGTTTTGACCTGCGCGTTGTTAGTTTCCTCTGCTGCTGTGTTTGCCAAATACGATACCTATGCAGGACGTTTCACTCTAGAGGAGATTGCGGAGTACAAGCCGCTTCCCAAGTACAATGAGTCTCCAGACCTAGCTGCTTTAGTAGCCGAAGGCAAACTGCCGCCTATTGAAGAACGTTTGCCTGAGAATCCCCGGGTTGTAAAGACCGATGTTATGCATGACGGGATAGGTGTGTACGGCGGCGTATGGAGAGACACCTTCGCAGTTCCCGTTGAGAGCTGGAACTGGGGAGCCGGGTTCACCCAGGGCTGGTTTGGGATCAATGAGATCGTCCAAGAAACACTGATTGAGGTTGGTCCCATGTGGCTGATGAAGGAGCCGGATCCCGTGCCTAACCTAGCCACCCATTGGGAATGGTCTGAGGAGGGCAGGACTTTGACTATGCACCTAATCCGGGGTGCTAAGTGGTCTGACGGCCATCCCTTCACCGCTGACGATGTGGTGTTTACCTATGAACACTACATTTGCGATCCTAATGTCCCCAGCTGGGCATCGGCCAGCAACTGGACATACGATGGGGAACTAACCCGGCTAGAAAAAGTTGATGACTACACAATCCGCTGGCATTTCCCTGTAAGCTATCCCATTGACTGCTTCTACAGCATGGATTATCTAGACTTTTCAGTTGTGCCGAAGCATGTATATTCCAAGTTCCATCCGGCTTTCAATCCTGAAATGACCTATGATGACCTGTTGGCGGCAACTCCGCCCCATGACCTGCCGCCGGTGACCATGGGACCGTGGGTACCTGTCCTTTATGAACCTGGGCAGCTCTTAATCATGGTTAGGAATCCCTATTATTGGCAGGTAGACGAAGCAGGAAACCAGCTTCCCTATATAGACGAAGTATGGTTCACCGAGGCACAGTCTGGAGAAGCAAGGACTTTGAACTTAATCGCCGGCACCGGTGACCGAGATCATATCGAGAATCCCCAGATATTCAGTGTGATTCGCCAGGCATCGCTGGATCCCAACGCGCACTTTACCATTCAGTTTGGTTCCTACGGCATCGGCTACCACTTGATGATGAATCTCTCCCTTAACAAAGGAATAGATGGCGATGAGAAGGAACTGGAACTGCGCCATCTATTTAGAGACCTTCGATTCAGGCAGGCTGTGGCCCATGCCTTGGACCGAGACGCCCTTGCCGATTTGGCATTCCCCGGTCCCTTGACACGGGCATGGGAAGGCGGTTATCCAACTGGTTCTTCGTATTACGATGAGAGCGTTGTCCGGAGACACGGGTACGACCCGGAGAAATCCGCTGAGCTCTTAGCCGAACTGGGCTTCAAGGATACCGACGGCAACGGCATACTCAACTGGCCGCAGGACTCTGCCCATGCAGGCGCCGATCTGATCATCGAGCTGATTGCCCCCGAGGATCAGGCCGCCTCAGTGGAAGCAGCGGAGTTCATCCAGCCGATGCTCCGGAGTGTGGGAATTGATCTGCGGGTTCGGATAATGACCGGTCCAGTCGTCACTAACAGAGTGGATTCTGGGCATTTCCATTTCCACATTGCCCGGCTGGATTCGACCACTCCCTTTATCCATATGAGTCTGTTTGGACCTATCACTGACAATTCTCCTTCCTGGCATCAAGCAGGTCCCGAAGGCGAGCGCTTCTTGATGCCCTTTGAAGAGCGGATTCGGGAACTGATGATGGAGGCAAGGACAGAGCTAGATGCCGGACGGCGGGCGGACATCTTTGTAGAGATACTCCGCCTCTACACTGAGAATATCTACAGCGTCGGTTTGTATGAGGCGCAGCGGGGCTTGGGTATAGCCAAGCGCTTCCGCAATGTGCAGCCAGACGTGCCCGCCTACTTGTATGACTGGCTGGATAAAAACATTCCTCTGCAGATTGTATGGGTTCCTGAAGAATTGCAGTATCAGCCGAAGTTCAAGGAATACATCCCAACGGCAGAAAGCTACCAGAACAGGTCCTGGCAGTAAACGGGCAGTAAATGAGATTATCTGGAGGGATGCAGGGCATCCCTCCAGATGCCGCTGAGAGCATTGGGGAGTGAGCAGCAGTTGACTAGTTTTGTTATCCGCAGGTTGCTATACGCGATTCCCATGTTGATTCTGGTGAGTTTCGTTTCTTTTGTCATCATCAATCTGCCTCCGGGCGATTATCTTACCACCATGCGGCAGCAGCTGGAGAGCCAGGCGGGACTGACCCGGGAGGAGGCAATGCTCATCGCAGAGAGAATGGCCGCCCGATACGGACTGGACCGTCCCTTCATGGTGCAGTATTTTGAGTGGATAAAGGGAATTGTTACCCGGGGGGACTTTGGTTATTCTTTTCATTATAACCGGCCGGTGAGCGAAGTGCTTTGGCAGCGGCTGGGCTGGACTCTGCTCATCGCGACCACTTGTCATATGGTTTCAGTGGGAATCGGCGTACTGGTAGGTATCTTTTCTGCCACCCATAAGTACAGCCTTCTTGATAACGTGTTCACAGTGCTGTCCTTTCTGGGACTCTCGACTCCCAATTTCTTCTTGGCGCTCTTAATCATGTATTACCTAGCCTTTCATGTAAAGACCCATGTAGGGGGACTGTTTTCCACAGAGTATGTGATGGCGCCCTGGAGTTGGGCGAAGTTTGGTGACTTTCTCAAACACTTCTGGGTGCCGGTTTTCGTGGTCGGATTAGCAGGCACAGCCCAGAACATGAGGGTAATGCGGGGCAAGCTCCTAGATGTGCTGAATTCGCAGTATGTTGAGACAGCCCGGGCTAAGGGACTGCCTGAGCGGGTGGTTATTTTCAAGCATGCGGTTCGCAACGCCATTCAGCCGATTATCATGTATCTAGGAATGTCTCTGCCTTTCTTAATTCAGGGGGAGGTCATAGCCAGCATCGTCCTTAATTTGCCGCCCATAGGGCCCGCCTTCCATATTGCCTTGGTAAATCAAGACATGTATTTGGCGGGGTCCTTTCTGTTGATGATTGCTGTTGTGCTCATTGTGGGGAATCTCCTGGCTGATCTCTTACTAGCATGGATGGATCCGAGGGTGCGCTATGAGTAGACAAGTATCAATTCCGAAAGACAAACCTATCGTCGATTTGAAAGAGTTAACAGAAGAAAAGCTGGCCGTCGGCAGAACTCTTACACAGCGCCAATTGATCTGGAGAAGGTTTCGCCGGCATAGGCTTGGCGTGCTTGGGGCAGTGGTAGTGCTGATCTTGGCTGTACTCAGCATCTTTGCTCCCTTCTTTGCGCCGTATGACTATACCAAGCCGGAGTACCGACATGCGTATGTGCCGCCCCAGCGGGTGCGGTTCATTGATTCTGAAGGAAACTTCCATTGGCGCCCCTTTGTTTATGGGCTGAAGTACGGGGTAGATGAAGTCACTTGGCAGAGGGTGTATGTTGAAGATCCAGAGACAATCTATCCCATAAGCTTCTTTGTCCGGGGCTGGGAATATAATCTGTTCGGTCTAATCAAGTCGGATATCCACCTAATTGGGGTTGAGCGGCCGGGCACCCTGTACCTTCTGGGTACAGACCATCTCGGTAGGGACCTCTTCAGCAGAATTCTCTTTGGAGGTCGAGTTTCAATCTTTATCGGCCTCATGGGTGCGACCATTAGTGCTGCTGTAGGGTCCTTTATCGGCGGAGTGTCAGGATATTTCTCGGGGAAGGTAGACAGCATAATTCAGCGGATTGTGGAGCTTTTGCAGCTTTTCCCCCAGCTGCCCCTCATGATGGCCCTAAGTGCTGCGATACCTACCACTTGGCCGCCCCTTGGAGTCTTTATTGGTGTCGTTGTTGTAATGACTTTAGTGCAGTGGACCTACCTAGCTAGGGAAGTGAGGGGCAAGGTCCTCTCATACCGAGAAGCCGATTTCGTTCTCGCGGCAAAGGTTGCCGGAGCAAAGGACCTGTATATTATTATCCAGCACATTATCCCCAACTGCCTGAGTCACATCATCGTTGTTCTAACTATAACCATTCCCAATCTAATTCTGGCAGAAAGCTCCTTGAGCTTCCTGGGACTGGGTATTCAGCCTCCTATGGTGAGCTGGGGAGTGCTGCTCCGTAATGCCAGCAACCTGCAGACCATTGGTCAGTATCCTTGGATCATGATTCCCGGTGTAGTGATCCTGATTACTATCCTCGCCTTCAATTTCCTCGGTGATGGCCTACGGGATGCTGCAGATCCCTATGGAAATTAGGATTTGACACAATAGACGCTGTATCATGACCGGTTTAATGACCTGCCGTTCTGCAACTGCTAACGGCAGGTCATCTCTTTTCTTCAATCCCCGTTAGGGCTTTGCATCCAAGTGAATGAAAATTTCCTTGACTTCGTAGGGGCCTACCGAGTACAATGTGACTAGAAAGTCATATGACCGCATATTCATATGACTAGAGATTCACACAGGGGATGGATGGAAAATGCCTAAGGATACCTTTTTTAATCTGCCTGAAGATAAGCGGCAAAGGATAATTGACGCCGCGATCGATGAGTTTGCCCACCGGTCTTTCCACGATGCCAGGATTACGGCCATTGTCGATGCTGCTGGAATAGCTAAGGGAAGCTTCTACCAGTACTTCGAGGACAAGAAGGACCTGTTCAAGTACATCATTGGGCTGATAGCGGAGAGGAAGATTGAGTATATCAATCAGGACA
>JAAYHH010000119.1 GCA_012735435.1 Bacillota bacterium
CTTCCGGCCACTGCTGATTATTCTCATAGTAAATGGTACATACCTCGGTGGTAATGGTGAACCCTGCTGGTACCGGAATGCCGATGTTAACCATTTCAGCTAGGTTAGCACCTTTTCCACCCAAAAGGTTCCTCATGTCCGCTCTGCCTTCGGCCTTGTTTCCGCCAAAGTAATAGACGTACTTTTGGGTCATCTACTGCATCCTCCTCTTTCTATCCCGGAATCCGGGAGTTAAATTACTAAACATGCACAGTCTCCAGTGAATGCAAAGGGGAGGCATTTGTTGCTGCAACAGCAAGGAGCGGGGTGAATATTGACCCACTCTCGCGGTAAACCGTCCCGCATTGCACAGACTGAGATGTCTGAGCATATTAGGCTTGACAAAGGAAAAAGCTAGGTTGTCTAAGGGCTTCCCATAATACCAAGAATATGGGCCGCTGGCAACTATTGGACCGATTAGTAGTATTCGTTAAAAACACTCATTCTCCTGCTCCACCAAGTTAAATCCTTGTTAACGAACTTATTCTGTTTCGGGCATTAAGCTGTCTGATTCCGGCGCTTCCCGTTCCACCTCAATGCGGCATTTGCCCAGCAAACAAACAGCGGCCGCGGCAAGTGTCAATTTGGGCAAAAGGAAAGCTCCAACCACCCCTGCGGTAACCGGAAAGACCAAAACCTGCCTGCCTTTATGTATGATCTTGACCTTGGTTATGTTCCCTTCCCGGAGCAGTTCCCGGATTTTCTCTACAACATCCCGGGCCCTAACTTCCCAAGCGGTTTCGGCCTTTTTCTGCCTCGCTTCCGCCAGAACCAGAGCATCCACCACTGAACCCTCGGTAAGGTGGAGCAGCTCAACTGCTTCCTGATAGCCAATGCCCATTCTTTCCCGGAGCAGATCGATTTTCTTCAGGTCCTCCATAACACCACTTCCCATTAGAGTGATTGTTATTAGGATGTTCCCCGAATAGTGTACAGAAATTCCAGGGATTTTAAAGGCCGCTCCAGATGGAAATTGATGAAATTCCGAAGTATTTCTTCCATTTCTTTCTCAGTGTCCTCAAGGATCTGCAGCACAGATAATCTATCAACATCACATGCTGCTATCCACCGCATCGCTTGATACGTACCCACCGAAAGGGGCAGCGTGTCAGACCTGGTTTGCCGGCATCGAGGACACAAGACTCCCCCTTCCTGGGGACTAAACCTAAGAGCCCCATCCACCGAGATCTCTCCATTACAGCTGGCACAGTTCTCCAACTGCGGAGCTAGACCGATGAGCCGCAGGAAATTCAGTTCAAAATATCTGGCCAGCCGCCGCTCCAGACCGTCTTTCCGCAAGTAATTGAAAACTCCGACTAATAACAGGTAGACCCCCTCATTGGGGTCATATTCTTCGGTGAACCTGTCCACCAGCTCCACAAGATAACTGGCGTAGGCCATTTTTATCAGATCTTCCCGCAGATAGAGCCAGGCATCAATGATGGTTCCCTGACTGACAGAATCCAGGTTTTTGCCTCGAAAGATCAAGAAGCTGCCGTGGGTAAAGACTTGGGAAACTCCCATCAAGTGATTCCGGGGCCGCCGGCTCCCCCTGGCTGTAGCCCTGACCTTTCCCCTGTTCTTGGTAAAAAGGGTGAGGATCTTATCAGCCTCACCCAAATTGTATGTTCTTAAGACCACGGCCTCCGTTCTGTACAAAGCCATTTCCCCACTCCTCAAACTCACCTTCAGCCAAAAGGCCGGCATTCACTTGTCAGGGATTTCCGCCTATGGCAAAAGACAAAGGATCCTCCTCACCTTCCTCTAACACAGGCTCATCCCCAGCAGTATTGATACTATCATCAGCGGCATAGGTCCGGTACAACAGATAAGCTCCTAAGTGACCCGTGGTTGCAAACACTTGCCAGAAAGCATCAGAGAGCTGCATGCTGGGTGCACACCTCCTGCTGAGATTGCTCCTGGTAGTGTATCCTGGTCAACTTCGGCCTATGCTGGCAAAAGTTCAACGGTTAAATATGCGGGCTAACAGTGACAGGATCAAGCTCACTAAGACACAGGTTGCCAAGGGAAAGTAAAAGGTAAATCCTTCCCGCTTGATGACAATATCCCCTGGCAGGCGGCCAAGCCACGGCAGACGCGGCCCAAGGGACAAACCAATACCGATTAGGATCAAGAAAATACCTAGGATAACAAGCATTCTTCCCATGGCAGGCAATCCACTCAACTCCCATCTGCATCAAAGAGTTGTTCCTGACTAACCCTTGCCGGAGGAGTCAGCCCCAAGTGCTGATAGGCTCTGCTTGTTGCAACCCTTCCCCGGGGGGTCCGCTGCAGATATCCGATCTGCATCAGGTAAGGCTCACAGACATCTTCTATGGTTTCAACTTCCTCGTTAATTGCCGCAGCGATGGTGTCCACACCCACTGGACCTCCGCTAAACTTCTCGATAATCGTCACAAGGAGATCGCGATCGATGCGGTCCAGGCCATATTCATCTACTTCAAAAAGCTCTAAGGCTGCCCTGGCTACCTCTCCAGTGATAATTCCATCAGCCCGCACTTCGGCATAGTCTCTGACCCTTTTGAGCAGCCGGTTGGCTACCCGGGGCGTACCACGGGCCCGCCGGGCAATTTCCCATGCACCCTCTTCGTCAATGGCAATGCCCAGGATCCTTGCAGCCCTCTTAACGATGGTCTTCAGCTCCTCATTGGAATAGAACTCCAAGCGGCTGATTACCCCAAATCTGTCCCTAAGGGGCGATGTGAGCATTCCAGCCCTGGTAGTGGCCCCGATCAGCGTAAAGGGGGGCAATTCCAGACGGACAGAACGGGCACCAGGACCCTTGCCGATCATGATATCTACCACCGAATCCTCCATGGCGGGATACAAAACTTCCTCCACCGGCCGGCGCAATCTGTGGATCTCATCGATAAAAAGTATATCACCCGGTTCGAGGTTGGTCAGGATGGCCACAAGGTCGCCTTGGCGTTCGATGGCTGGTCCTGAAGTAGTCCTGATACCAACCTTCATCTCATTAGCGATGATATTGGCTAGAGTCGTCTTCCCTAAGCCCGGCGGCCCATACAAGAGAACATGGTCTAGAGCTTCACCCCGGTTAAGAGCAGCCTCGGTAAAAATGCGAAGATTTTCCTTCACCTGTTCCTGTCCTATATATTCATCCAAAGTCCTGGGCCGCAGGCTGAGCTCCAAGTCCCTGTCGCCATCCTGCAGGGTTCCAGAAATAATCCTTCCATTCCGCTCAGTGGACAAACTCATCACCTCAGACATTGCCTGTCTTCACCAGAAAACCGAGGGCTCTCCGGATAATTGACTCCGTGCTTTCCGTACCTTCAAGATTAAGGTGAGCCACTGCTTCTTCTGCCTCTGAGGCTGAGTAGCCCAAAGCCAGCAAAGCCTCAATGGCTTCTGACACCGAATCACTTACCCTGCTGCTAATTCCTGGGGAGACTCCAAGAGCAGTATAACGCTTTGCAATCTTGTCTTTCAACTCCACAATCAAACGCTCCCCAGTCCGTTTACCAATACCCGGTACTTTGGTCAGACGCTGGAGATTCCCTTCAAGGATGGCTTGACAGAAACTATCGGGTGAAAGGGTAGATAAGACCGACAACGCTAATTTAGGTCCTACCCCGGAAACTGTGTTGAGAAGGTCAAAGAGCTCCTTCTCCCCTTCAGTTGCAAATCCATAAAGGACAATTGCATCTTCCCGCACGTAGGTGGAGACGAGCAGCACAGTTTCTTTGCCATCTGCTAGAAGTGAAGCGGTAGAGGCAGGCACATTCACCAGGTATCCTACGCCGTGCACATCCACCAGCAGCTCATCATCGGATATAAAATGAACCTTCCCCCGCAGTCTTCCGATCACTGATCGCCACCAACCTTTGCCCTTTGTATCTAGCGGCCCTTAACAGCCTGAGCTAACTTCCCGAGGGTTGATCCCATATGGGCATGACAAATAGCGATAGCCAAGGCGTCGGAGACATCATCGGGTCTGGGGATTGCCTTTAGCCCCAGTAGAGCTTTAACCATGAAACCAACCTGCTGTTTGGTAGCCCGCCCATTCCCGGTAACCGTTTGTTTGACCTGTAATGGAGTATACTCAACTATGTCGATCCCGGCTTGAGCCGCCGCCAGTAGGATGACTCCCCGGGCCTGACCAACCGCTAAGGCAGTAGTAACATTGGTATTAAAAAAAAGCTGCTCAACTGCCACTACATCGGGATGGGTTTCTTTGAGCAGCGAACACAGATCCCCATGGAGATTAGAAAGGCGGGTTGCTGTATCATCTCCCGCTCTCGTTCTAAGGGCACCGTATTCTACAGGTGTCAGCCTGTTTCCATCCGCCTTGATTAAACCATACCCAGTGATAGCTGTGCCTGGATCAATTCCCAGTATCAGCAAACGTCATCACAACCTTCTCTAGGCGCGCCAAAAACTTCTATCACTACCCATTGGGTGAGAGAAGTTGTCTCCTTACCGAACAGTTATTCTATGCAGAGGGAGTAAATTCCTGCTGGACACATTCTGAAAGGATACCGGCTTTAGTCCTCCCTTAAACTTTCCAACAGCATGGAAAGCTCTTCTTCGCCGCTAAAGGAGATGCCCTCTTCCAGGTTGCGGATTTCAAACTCCGGCAAGCTCGATACAGCAATACCGGTAACCCCCACCAACCTTTGGTAAACCCCAGGTTTTCCCCGAAAGACGGCGACCTTGCCATCGTGGATTCCCAGAAAGGAAAGATGGCCGTAAAGCTCCTCAAGATGGGTTTCCGGGATCCGGACTGTAAGTCTTCCGGGTGCAAAGGCAACTACGCGCCATTCGGGATGAATGCTCCTCACTTCCTCCAAGGTTTTTCCCACCAGCTCTCTGGGCAGAGGTGCAGTGGAGGTCTCCAATATTTCTCCGGAATCAGAGACCACGGTTTGCACCAAATCGGCTTCGGAGAGGAGCCGAAGCTCTTCTGCTTTCGGAGCCTCTTCGGATGTTGACGTTCCTGGCATCTTTGCCGTTTTTGAGTCCTCTTCGGTGATTATGGCCTGGTTGGATGAACTGTCGCTTCCTGGAGATAGGACGGTTCCCATCCAATAGGAGTGTGTCAAAACAAAACCCAGGCAAAAGGAGAGGACGGCGACAGCCAGAAGCAGCCATTTGTGCCGTGCCACCATTTGTACCATCTCCCTGAAATTATTCATGGTTATTGTTTCCAACCCTGAAAATCCTATACCAGGAAGATGGCACGAAAAAACCCGCTGAAACAGCGGGCTCAACATGCTGCATGAAGTTTTGGGACCTTACGCGCCAGCCGCGGCGATCGCTTCTTCATCAAAATCCCCGTTAGCATACACCTGCTGGATATCATCCAGTTCTTCCAAGGCTTCCAGCAGCTTGAGTGCCTGTTCAGTCTTATCCGCGGGAATCTCCACGGTATTGGTGGGGATCATAGTTACTTCCGCATCAGCAAAAACGTAACCCGAGGCTTCTAGAGATTCCTTCACTGACTGAAAATCTCCCGGCTCAGTAATAATCTCAAGGTAGTTTTCCTCTACCTCTATATCTTCAGCGCCGCTTTCAATTGCTTCCAGCATCAACGCTTCTTCATCCACAGGGGTGGCCTCTGTGTCAATGACTAAACGGCCCTTTTTCTCAAACATCCACGACACGCATCCGCTCTCACCAAGATTGCCGCCGTGCTTGGAGAATAGATGCCTCAGGTCGCTAGCCGTGCGATTCCGGTTGTCGGTAAGTGCCTCCAGTAGAATAGCCATGCCTGCAGGACCATAGCCTTCGTAGATAATCTCTTCTAGTTTATCGCCTTCAAGTTCGCCGGTTCCCCGTTTGATTGCCCGTTCGATGTTATCATTGGGCATATTGCTAGCCCGTGCCTTTTCTATCGCCAGCCGCAACCGGAAATTGCTCTGAGGATCGCCACCACCCTCTCTGGCGGCGATGGTAATCTGCCTAGCCAATTTAGTGAAAAGCTGACCCCGACGAGCATCTTCCTTGCTCTTACGGTGTTTAATATTAGACCACTTAGAATGTCCTGCCATGATTAACCCTTCCCTTCAGTCCCGGCCGACACGGCGTCCCCTGTTATTGTACCACAGGGATAAGGGCCTTGCCAAGTTGCTGGCTCCTTGGACTAAAGATAGGGGGGAAAGCATCTATCTATTCTCAAGCTCGGAGCGCAAAGGAGATTGGGCAGCTGCCTGGCCAAACCTCCTAACAACGCCCAAGTACAAGAGGGCCATGAAAACCACAAGTCCCAGTGGAGAAACTACTCCGGCAATAATCAGCCCATTGTAAAGTCCATGAAGAAATGCCGATGTGATTAACCCCAGGAAAACCTCCCGTCCAGCTCCCTCAGAGGCAAAACGGGCTCGTCCCAGGTGGTATCCGCCTAAGCCGGTAAAGGCTCCATGGGCAAGGGAGCTGATGAGGGCCCGGGCCGGAGCAATCTCAATGCCGAATGCCAAGGTGTAAAGCAGGTTCTCAACTGCCGCAAACCCGAGGGCCGCCGTTATGCCGTATATCATCCCATCGGTGACCTCGGAGAACTCAGCTCTCCGATAGGCTGTGATATAAACCGCCAGCAGCTTCAGGGCTTCCTCTCCCAGTCCTACAACAAGAAATGCCACCACTATTTTAGTCAGCATGCTGCCGGCATCAATTTGAGCACGAAAGGGTTCCTCCAACAATATTGCAGCTGGAACTGCCGCCATTCCAGCTGCAAAGGTAAGGAGCAGCAGTCCATAAGGTTCCTTTTCATAACGATCCTGCTGCCTGAAAAACCACACCCAAACAGCGGCAGGAAGAAAAGAGGCCGAGATTAGCAAGAACAGCCGCACTTCGATTCTCCTTCTGGAAGCCAAACCATACGGGAGATACCATTCCCAACACAGGCGGGACCCATGCATCTGTCAGCCGGCGGCACTATTTTCCTAGAGCCTGAAGTAAATATCCCAAACCCGCTAAGAGGGAGACCGCTACACCCAATATTACTACATAGAGCATCTCGGAAACGCCAATAATGATACCGGTGATTCCAATATACAAAAGAACAGTAGCCAACTTGCCTACATTACTGGCAGGAGTAACCTTGCTCTTGGAAACAAGAAAGAACCCTGCCCCTGCAATTAAAGCCAACTCTTTGGCCGCCAGCAAAAGTGCTACCCACCGGGGCACCCCTCCCCTAGCCGCCAGAGAAAAAACAGCCGCGAGCACCATCAGCTTATCCGCTAAAGGATCCACCAAGGTACCGAAACGAGTCACCTCATTGCGGGATCGGGCCAGCCGTCCATCCAGGACATCTGTGATGCCGGTCAAGACAAATATCAAGGCGATCCACCGAGGGTCTATCCCTTCCAGAGAGAACAAATAAACAAATAGTGGGACTGCTGCCAGGCGCAGCAGTGTGAGTATATTGGCTATCGTCAACCTCCCACCTCCCAACAATTAAGCCCATTATACATCACTTCACTGATTCTGGAAACTATAGAATAGCTGGCTATGGCTTTATGATTCACATGGCGCTGCAGCGAACGTCAGTAAAGTTACCTTTATGGGATTTCTCTACACTCTTCTCGAACATTGTGGTTTTGAGCGACCCGAAAACGGGTATCAATATTTTAGGGCCTGGTGACAATAAGGCCGAGGCAGCAGGTCCTGCTTTTAGGCAATAGGCACAACGTACAGGGAGGGAGTAGAAGAATGACTGATTATCATGAACCGTTCGAGCGTCTCGATGAAAAGACTCTCGACCAAGCTAGGGCTCTGATCTCCTTAAAAGAAGAGGTTGAAGCAATCAACTGGTATAACCAAAGGGTAGCAGTCACTAAAGATGAAACACTGAAAGCAATTCTCGCCCACAACCGCGATGAAGAAATCGAACATGCTGTTATGGCTATCGAGTGGCTGCGGCGCAATATGGAGGGCTGGGACGAAGAGCTGCGCAGACACCTATTTACCGATGGACCTATTGGCCACCATGATGATCACGATGATGTTCATGAGACTGGTGAAAGCACGAGCTCTGGCCGCCGCAAGGATTTAGGTATCGGCAATTTAAGATAATTGATGGGAGGTCGCATTATGGATTTCCTAAAAAGGGAACTTGCGCCTATCACTGAAGCCGCATGGGAGGAAATAGAATCCCGGGCCATCGAGACCCTAAAGAGCTACCTTTCCGCCCGGAAGGTTGTCAATGTGGTGGGTCCCAAGGGATTTGACTTTGCTTATGTGCCTGACGGGAGATTGGCAAATGTCCAGGATGACAATGGTGTGAAAAGCGGCATTCGTTCAGGCAAGCCCCTAGTTGAGGTTAGAGTTCCTTTCGAACTTGAACTGTGTGAGCTAGATAGTGTTGACCGGGGAGCCCAGGATGTAGACTTAGCCGCTTTAGAAAATGCAGTCCGCCAAATTGCCCTGTATGAAGATAATGCTGTCTTTTACGGTCTTTCCCAAGGCTCCATTGAAGGATTACTTAACGGCAGCAGCAATGACCCCGTTCCCTTTGGCAGCAATCCGCAGGACATTATGCAGGGTATAGCTAGAGGAATTATAACCCTTAAGGAGGCCTTTGCCGAGCCCCCTTATGCCCTAGCCGTCGGACATGAAGCCTGGCAGCGCATTATGGCCGACTCAAACAGTTATCCCCTGCGGAGGCGAATCGAAGAACTCATCGCAGGGCCCATCATTCTCAGCCATGCACTTAAAGAGGCGGTGTTGGTGCCCCATAAGCATGAGGATCTGGAGTTAACCCTCGGTTCAGACCTCGCTATAGGATACGAGACCCACACCGCATCCCAGGTACGCCTCTTTATCACTGAGACATTCACCTTCCGCATCCTCGAACCAGCGATAATCGTCCGATATACAGTGTAGGTGATGGTGCCTTGCCCATCTCACGGCTTCATTTGGCTTGAGACACAACAAGAATAGATACCATTAAAACACCAACACCCGGCGGAGTATTCCACCGGGTGTTGTTAAAATTTCCTGGCAACGTGCTACTCTCCCACCGGGTCGCCCCGGCAGTACCATCGCCGCTGGAGGGCTTAACTACTGGGTTCGGGATGTAACCAGGTGTTTCCCCTCCGCTATTGTCACCAGAAAAG
>JAAYHH010000120.1 GCA_012735435.1 Bacillota bacterium
AAAGGGAGTTCTTAATCGGATTTGATCTAATGCTGGTCTTGGTGCTGGGGATGGTCTTGTACACAATCTCCGCGAAAAATATCCACGATAAGCAAAACGTATTTGACTACCTGAATGCGGCCTTGATTACTGTGGCCATCATTGTAGACAGTGTTGCCCTTTCTGCCATAGTCTTTAGGCTGTCCGAATACGGCATTAGCCCAAACAAGTTGGCTGCACTGGGTGAAAACGTGCTGCTCTTGGTCAATCTCGCAGCCCTGCTGGTGTTATATGTCCAGTATTTTGCAGGCAAAATTGAATTCCGACTTATCGAAACCTGGCAAACCAAGTATTTGAACGTTTATGCTGTCTGGATGGCGATTGTGGTGTTTGTGTTTCCGGTTGTTTTTCGTTTTAGTTAAGGTCAAGAGCGGCACTGGGGAATTTTGGTGCCATTTCTGTGTGTACCCAGCATGTCTGCATGGGGTTATGTTCCCATGCCATTTGCCACCCAATTCAATACTGCCTATTCGCTGCACCTTGGCCTTGACCCCGATTTTCCGATCTGGTATACTTGTGCAAATATTCACGCAGGGAGGTCTTGGCCTTGGCGGTGATTGAGGTAAATGGCCTGCATAAGGTGTTTCGCACCAAGATCAAAGAGCCGGGTCTACGGGGCAGCGTACGGGCACTGCTGCGGCCAACCTATAGTGAAGTGGTGGCTGTGAAAGACATCAACTTTGAAGTGGAAACGGGCGAACTGCTGGCCTTTATTGGCCCCAATGGCGCGGGCAAAAGCACCACAATTAAGATGCTCACCGGCATTCTCAACCCTACAGCGGGAACCGCCAAGGTCTTGGGACTGGTGCCTTGGGAAGCCCGGCGTCAGCTGGCCTTTAGCATCGGCTCGGTCTTCGGACAGAAATCCCAGCTGTGGTACCATCTTCCGGCCCTGGACAGCTTTCGCCTCCTGGGCAGCATTTACGAAATCGATGGCAAAGACTTCGCAAAACGCCTGGGTCAGGTGATGGAACTGTTCGAACTTGAAGACTTCATCAAAACCCCTGTAAGGAAGCTTTCCCTGGGGCAGCGCATGCGCTGCGAAATAGCAGCCAGTATCCTGTATAGGCGGAAGGTAATCTTTCTAGACGAACCCACCATCGGTCTGGATGTGGTGGCTAAGCTGAAAATCCGGGAGTTGATCAAGAGGCTCAACGAGGAAGAAAAAACCACCATCTTCTTCACCTCCCATGATGCGGGGGATATCGAGCAGCTGTGTAAGCGGGTCATCGTGATTAACCACGGCGCAATCATCCTCGATACATCCACCTCATACCTACGGCATAATTACCTGACCACGAAGATAGTGAATGTGAAGTTTACCGCGCCATGCCCTGGGCTCACCCTGTCTAATGTTGAGATCCTCAAGCACACTGAGAAAGGCGTAAAGCTTCGGGTAAATACCAAGTTCAATTCCATCGAGAACGTCTTAAGCGAGTTGTTTGCCCAAGTAGATACTGAGGATATCAGCGTGGAAGAACCTGCCATGGAAGTGATTATCCGCGACATCTACGGACGCCCGGCAGGAGAGGGGGAGCAGAATGCAGCTGGCTAGAGGCGAAGCGGTGAGCAAATACCTTAGGGTTGCGGAAATCAGCTGGACCAATAGGGTTGTATATCTGGCTGATCATTTCGCCAGCAGCACCTTTTTCATCCTGATTCTATTCATTTTTTCCCAACTCTGGAAAACGGTCTTGGGAAAAAGCGGAGAGGTCGCCGGACTAGACAGCACCCGCATGCTTTGGTACATGGTCTTCACCGAAGTGATTGCCCTTTCCGCCCCCGGGCTCCATAATCTGGTCAGCGAAGAGGTCAAAAGCGGCGACATAGCCTATAAGCTGGTACGCCCCTACTCTTACATTCTCTACTACTTTGCGGCGTACTACGGTGAGTTTCTGGTCCGCTTCATAACGAATCTGATCGTCGGGGCAGTCTTTGCTTATCTCAACGAGGGGCCCTTAGCGGTGGAATGGGCACAGGCGGGCTGGGTGGTACTGGGATTTTCCCTGGCGGCTGCCATCAACTTTCTCGTATGCTTCTCCCTGGCCCTTTTAGCCTTCTGGTTGGAGGACAACCGGCCCTTTTTCTGGATCCTAAACAAGATGACCTTCATCTTCGGCGGCCTCTTTGTTCCGGTGGAGGCCTATCCAGAAGAGCTGAGGCGCATCTCTTATCTGCTTCCGCTGCGTTACAGCTTCTCCGCTCCCGCCCGCCTGGTGGTCGATTTCGACTATGCTTTCCTCCAGCAGATGCTGGCTGGTCAGATTCTTTGGGTGACGATTCTGGCCGTCTTGGTCACGGCAGCGTTTCGGAAAGGAGTGCGCCGGGTACATGTTTATGGAGGCTAAGCGAACCATCAAATTTGTGTTCCAGTACTTCTCCGCCAATCTCCAATCAGCCATGGAATACCGGGGAGCATTTCTCAGCCAGATCGTTTTCATGTTCATCAACAACTTCATGCTGCTTTTCTTCTGGTGGGTGCTGTTTACCAGAATCGAATCCCTCAATGGGTGGGGTTTCCAGCACATCCTGCTGCTATACGCAGCGGCCAGCGGAGCATTTGCCTGCCAGGCTCTGCTCTTCGGAGGGTCCTTCTCCTTAAGCAGGACCATAGCTGAGGGACGGTTGGATTTTTATCTAGCCCTGCCCAAACCGGTACTGCTCCATGTGCTCATCTCCCGATCCTCCGCTTCAGCATGGGGAGATCTAGCCTTTGCCTTAACCATCTTCGTCCTGACTTCTTCACCGTCCCTGGGCATGACCCTGGGTTTCCTAATCCTGATCTTTACTGGAGGAGTGGTGATGACCAGCTCCGCGGTGCTGGCCCATTCATTGAGCTTTTGGCTGGGACACAGTGAGCGCCTAGCGGGGCAACTGACTGAAGCCCTTCTGTCATTTTCACTGTATCCCGAAGGTATCTTTTCAGTCGCGACCCGCTTTGTGCTGTACACCCTCATTCCCGCGGGTTTCGTTTCTTACCTGCCCGTGAGGATTTTGCAGGAGTATACCCCGGTCCACGTAAGCCTGCTGATCATGTTTGCCCTGGGCCTTACCATGCTGGGCCGTTTCGTCTTTTACCGGGGTCTCAAGCGCTATGAGTCGGGGAATCTAATGGTGATCAATGTTGTTGAGTAACAGAAGGTCTCAATCTTGAATAGTGGGCAAGCATAGAGCGCCGAAGACCTGAGGCCGGTCATTCTGCTGGAAGGGA
>JAAYHH010000121.1 GCA_012735435.1 Bacillota bacterium
TCATCGTGGCTGAACCGGGCGAAATGTTCACTGCTTACCTTGACGGCAGCAATCCAATGACTTATTTCCCCTTAAAGGATGTGCTGGAGACTGTGCTGTCTGCTTATATGGGCCGAAGGGTTGAGCCTGTCGTTGACCTGGTGGTGCTCAACCAAGGCAAAGCCAGTGCCTCCCTGCTGCCCCTGTGGCTCACCATTACTGCTGTAATGATCGGAGTCATGGTCTTATCCGGCAGCTTCGCCGAAGAGAAGGAAAAGGGCACTTTAGACAACATCCGGATTTCGCCGGCGACCGATGGGGAGATCCTCTTGGGAAAAGGTATTTCCGGTGCCCTGTTGGTACTTTTGGTTTCATTCATCATGCTTTTGCTGAATAAGGTCAAGCTCAGCAGCGAAGGGGCAGCGGCCGCTGCCTTGATGCTCATCTTTGGGGCCGTCAGCTTCACCGCGATCGGGCTTATCATCGGCCTTTACGCCCGATCCCAATCCGCGGCCCGGGCCATCAGCACCATTGTCTATTTCCCTTTGATTTTCCCAGCCCTGGCCGCGGATCTTTCCCAGATCGCCAGGCGGGCGGCAGGAGTCCTGCCCAGTTTCTATCTGTATAGGGGGTTGAGGGAAATCTTGCAGTATCAGGCTGCCCTGGAGGCTGTCAGTAAAGATATCCTGTCTCTGGCCGGCTTTGCCCTGCTCCTTTCCCTCGTCACCCTGGCAGCTTACCGAAACACCTTCGGCCGGGAGCGCTAATTCTGCAGAAAACGGTGATTGCCATGACTGAACCAGCCATTGCGGTTGAAAACTTAGTGAAAAAATACGGAGAAACTCCGGCACTCCAGGGGATCAGCTTTCAAGTATACCCGGGAGAAGTTTTCGGTTATCTCGGCCCCAACGGTGCCGGCAAAACCACCACCATCAGGATCCTTGCTGGTCTCAGCAGTCCCACCAGCGGTTCCTGCCGGGTGCTGGGCCAAACCACCTTCAAGAATCCCGCCCTTTACAGGCATCTGGGGGTAGTCTTTGAAGAAAGTCATCTTTATGACCGGCTTTCGGGGATAGAGAATCTCCGCTTTTTTGCCGCGCTCCACGGCGTGCCTACCGCCAGGATACAGGAACTTCTCCAGACCTATGACCTGGCCAAAGCAGCTAAGCGGCCGGTGAGAACTTATTCCAAGGGGATGAAAAGACGGCTCCTCATTTGCCGGGCTTTGCTCCACGACCCTGAAGTGCTGATCATGGATGAACCAACCAGCGGTCTGGATCCCACATCGGCGGCTGTCATCCATGCCGCGATTGACCATTACCGGGGGCAGGGGAAGACCATCTTCCTTAGCACCCACGACATGACCGAAGCAGAGACCCTCTGCGACCGGGTGGCTTTCCTCAATCAAGGAAAAATCGCCGCCCTGGATCACCCCAAGGCCCTGATGCGCCGGTACGGCCAGCCAGTTGTAGTTGTCCAGCTCAGGCCTTTCAATGAGACTTCAGAGATAGAGCAGATAAAGCTCTTGAACGGAGCAGTTTCTCTAAATCAAGTTGCTTGGGAAGATGATCTGCTCACCATCAGGCTGCCCCTTGAGCAGGGGGACCTCGGTGCCCAGCTTGATGAGCTCCGAAGCTTTGGCGAGATCCTCACCATCCACACCCAAGAAGCCACCCTGGGCCAGGTATTTCGCGAGGTTACCGGCACAAAGTTGGAGTAAGTGTCAACTTGGCACCTTAACCTATGTCTAACTGCCCCGGCCCAGGGCTCCCGATCCCTTTCTCCAATTAAGCCTTCATTCCACTCAAGGTGATCCCTTCTATGAACCGCTTCTGCATCAAGAAGAACACCAGCAGCACCGGGGCCACGGGCACTGTGGAACCCGCCAAGACCAAGGCATAATCGGTCCAGTATTGGTTGGCAAACATGGCGAGCCCTACTGGCAAGGTAAACATATCATCAGTGTTGAGTACGATCAGCGGCCAGAGGAAGCTATCCCAATTCCACATGAAAGTGAAGATGGTGAGGGCAGCTAGGCCCGACTTGGTCAGCGGCATAATAATAGTCCAGAAAATCCGGAACTCACCGCAGCCGTCGATCTTGGCTGCCTCCCGCAGCTCATTGGGAATGGAGTGCATAAACTGTCTCATCATGAAGATGCCGAAGGTGCTGTACAGGGCCGGAA
>JAAYHH010000122.1 GCA_012735435.1 Bacillota bacterium
CAAAATACACCAGTCCCACCGGCTTGGCCGCACTGCCGCCTCCAGGCCCTGCGATCCCTGTTACAGCTAAACCAATATCTGTACCGGCCCACTGCCTTACTCCCTCGGCCATGGCCTTGGCAACCTGTCTACTTACTGCTCCGAACTGTTCCAAGAGCCTAGAATCAACTCCCAGCACCGCGGTCTTGGCAGCATTGCTGTAGGTTACAGCCCCCTGCATGTAGTATCCAGAACTGCCGGGGACATTGGTTAGTTTGTGGGAGATCAGTCCCCCGGTGCATGATTCGGCCACAGCCACTGTCTTCTTCCGGGACAGCAGAAGCCTTGCCGCCACTACCTCAAGGCCCTCATCTCCATAACCGTAGAAGTAAGGCCCCAAGCGGTCAAGGAGCTTTCTTTCCACCGGCTCAATTAGGCGAAGGGCTTCCGATTCATTGGCCGCCTTGGCAGTAATTCTAAGCCTTACCTCACCGCTTCCAGCATAAGGCGCGATGGTTGGGTTAGTCTGAGCCGCAATGATGTCCTGAACTATATTGTCGATAGCCGATTCACCTAACCCGTAAAACCTGAGAATCTTGGAATAAATGACAGCCCGGTTTTCGTCTCCTAGCTTCTGCTGAATATAGGGAATGACCGAATCCTCCATGATGGCCTTAAGCTCTACAGGAACCCCCGGCAGCATGATCACTGCCTTCCCGTCAGGCAGCTCCAAGAGCACGCCCGGTGCCGTTCCCTTGGGGTTAGACAGCGCTTTTCCCCCTGCCGGCAGGTAAGCCTGACGCTTGTTGTTCTCAGACATGGTCCTGTTAAGGCGGCGGAAGTGCTCTTCAATCTCAGCCAGGGCTTCCCCGCACAGTACCAGCTCCAATCCAAAGGCATCGGCCACCGCTTCCTTGGTTAGGTCATCGGCGGTAGGTCCAAGCCCGCCGGAGATAATTATCAGATCCGCCCGCTGGTGGGCCTGGTTCACCAGCTGCGCGATCCTCCTGCGATTATCCCCGACTCTGCTGACATAGTATAGATCAACCCCCAGCTCAGCTAAGCGCTGGGCTAGATAGGCTGAGTTGGTATCAATGACTTCTCCCAGCAGAAGTTCGGTTCCAACCATGATCAATTCAGCTATCATTTGCTATCAGCACAACTCCATCAACCCTGGGTTGTGCCTTCTCTCCTTTCCCTACAGCTTCCTCATAGTGATGATCCCAATCATCTTCCCGAAGTTCACTGCATATCTACCCAGCATGGAAACTATAATTCTGCAAGTGAAACCCATATCCTCTCACATTGCAGGTCTCCATTTTCCATTGCCGTCAGCCGTCTAAATTACTGAATCCTGTAAAACTTGTGTTACCTGGGCTAAAGCCCTTGACTCCCAGCTTTCCGGGCTATACAATTCAAGATAGCAGCGGGACATTTATATCGCCATGCGGGACTCAGCTCGTCCCTGTCGGCTGCAATATCTAGGCATAAGTTTTGTCTTTATAAGTACTTAGAATGGGTTTGGGAGGTGATGGATGTGACTTGTCCCGAGCGCAATCGGCAGATAAGCCCCAGCCGCTGTCTAACCTGTTCCCACTTCGGTGGTTATCATAATCAAGGGGTACTGTGTTTTAAAGCAAAGCGACGCCTTGCCTTCGATTACAAGAAAAAGCCGCTGCCGGCTTTCGCATTACGTCACCACTGCGGTTGACACCGATGACGGTGAATACTTATCGAAAACGGAGATATCGTATGTTACCAACCTTTGAACATACCATTATATGAAAATACCCTGCCACGCCTAAACGTGTAAGGGTATTTTTCTATGCTTTGGGCAAAGTATAAATGAGATTTGTCCCATAGAAAGGTGAGTGACCTCGATGGGTGATGAAAGTACACTACACCGCATAGCGTCCCATTGTACTGAGTATGAGCCCATCTCATCCGCCCAGGGCTACGGTTTCTCATGGCTCAATACTGCCATGGCATCGGAAGATTACCGCTGTGATTGGTGCGTCTATTGGCGGGACGGCAACTGTTCCATCTATGTAGACCGCAACAAATACCATTCCTAACTGCCTGTTTTGGCCATCATCAGCTGCTGCTTTGCCTTCGCCAGCTGCCCGATGGTTGCATCCTCCAAGACCTTCAGCATGGCCTCCTGTGCTTCAGCCCAGAGCTTGCACAAGGGGCATTCTCCACGGTTCTCACAAGTGGTCTGAGCTTCTTCTGTCAGACAACGGGTGATGATCACGGGGCCGTCTACAGTTTCGATTACATCCAGAACACTTAAATCAGAGAGATCCACAATAGGGCGGACTCCTCCCCCGGGACCCCGCACTCCTTCAATCCAACCTGCTCTGGCTAAAGTTGAAATGATTTGGGGAGTGAAGGTCTGGGGAATTCTCTGTCTTTCAGCTATCTCCTGAGCCGTTGAATACCTGTCCTCCGGCTGCATAACCAGGTCCATGAGAATGAGTATAGCATATTCAGCTTTCTTAGTTATAGCCACAAATTCAGCGACTTCATTTCCATAGATGTATACACTATGGGCAGGAAGCCGCCTTGCCCCCCTCCCTTGTTGGCCCTCGGCTTATTTGGGCCGAGCTAACAAGACAACTCCTTTGTTACTATTATCACATTCTCTGGTTTAGGAGTCAATACCAAGGGAAAGGGGGCAGAAAAACCTAGCTGGCTTTCAGCAATTCCCGAAAACGGTCCCCTGACAGCTTTTCTGCCTGCAAGAGCTCTTCAGCCAGCTTCTCAGCCAAGGCGCGCCTCCCAGCCAAAAGTTCCCGCACCCGCTTTTCTTGCTCAGTAATAATCGCCTGGACCTCTCTGTTGACATCTTCAGGGAGGACATGTTCCTTACTTACTATCCCCAGAGCTGACATACCGCTGTCGATGATCTGGCGGGCAGCCTCCACTGCCTGCTGGAAGTCTCCTTTGGAGCCGGTGCTGCGGCTGCCAAAAAACATTTCTTCCATGACAGCTCCACCTAAGGCAATGGCGATCTGATCCAGCAGCTGCTGTTTGGTGTAAAGATAGTAATCACCATCGGGCCTGCGGCGGACGTATCCCAAGGTCTGTCCCCGGGGGGTGACGGTCACCGATGATACTGAGCCGTTCCGCAGGAGCTCGCTTACCAAGGCGTGGCCGGTTTCGTGATACGCGACCCGCCGGCGTTCCTCTTCCCTGGGCTTTCGGTCCAGCTTCTCTCCCAACATCACCTTTTCCAGCGCTTCCCGCAGGTCCTTTTCCCGGATCAGGTCAGATCCTTCCCGCAGGGCATGGATGGCAGCTTCATTGAGCAAGCTTTCAAGATGGGCACCGGAAAAGCCGAAGGTTTCCCCGGCGATTTTTTCCAAGTCAACATCGGGAGCCAAAGGCTTGTTTCTGCTGTGGATCTGCAGGATATGGAGCCGTCCCTCTTTATCCGGCAGGTCTACCCGGACAATCCGATCAAATCGACCGGGGCGGATAAGGGCAGAGTCCAGCAAATCAGGGCGGTTGGTTGCTCCAATTACCAATACCCTGACATCAGAATCTCCTTGTATGCCGTCCATCTCCACCAGCAGCTGGTTAAGGGTCTGATCATACTCCAGGTGACTGCTGTGCCGCCCCCGCTTCCCGCCGATGACTTCGATTTCATCAATGAAAATAATAGCACTCTCTTTGCCCTGCTGGACAGCGGCTTGCCGTCCCTTGGCAAAGAGCTGGCGAATGCGCTGAGCACCGACACCGGCGTACATCTCTATAAATGAAGAGCCGCTGGCCGCAACAAAAGCAGAATTAATAAAACTAGCCGCCGCTTTAGCCAGCAAAGTCTTGCCGGTTCCCGGCGGACCCGCAAGCAGTATGCCCTTTAGAGGCCGGATACCGAGCTGGGCACATTTTTCCTTATTACTGATGAACTCCAGGGCCTCCAACAGTTCCCGTTTAGCGGTTTCCTGGCCGCCTATATCGTCAAAGGTAATCGGCGAATCAATTGAGTTCTTGGCATCGATGGTTAATGTCTCCAATTTGCGGCCGCCCCCAAGGCGCCCCGTCAACATCATCTGCATCAGGATTACAAGGCCTGCCATGACCAATATGGGAGTCACGTCTACACCCCAGACGGCTAAAGCAATGATAACCCCAATGCCTACCCCTGCCAGTGCTTCTTTCCAATAAGCTTCCACGGCCTTCACCCTTTCCTACTCGGCGCTCCCCGCAGCTGGAAATCTCCCCGGGGAAATACCTGGTAAAGATGCTCCGGCCCATAGTTCATTTCCAGGTAGACGAACTGACTATCTACCCACAGCTCATAATCATCTATGCCTCGAGCGGCCAGTTCATCCTCTACACTGTCTGCCATCAGCTGAAATCGGCCTGTTGCTATTCCTTCTTCAATGGCGTAGTGGATATCATAAAGAGTCTGGGACAGGATCGGACCCCTATCATCGCGAATGGAGATGGCATCAAAGGAGATACCGGCTTCTGCAGCCAAGTTGAGGATCTTGCGGTAAGCTTCCCTCAGTTCAGTTTCCTTCTCCAGTTCCAAAGTCAGACTAAGACCATTAGGGGTGGAATCGACTGCGGCAGCCGCCACCCCTGGAACATCGGCGAATTTTTCTTCTAAACCGCGAAGATTATGCTGATTGAAAATGAAATGCTGACCAAGGAGCAGCAAAGCCAATGAAACGGCGGCAACAATGGTCAGCACAGGAAGATTAATTTTGCCCATCGGCGCCCCCTCCCACTGCCAGCATTATAACATGGGAGGAGACCCCTAAAGACATGTAATACCTGCCAGGAGGCAGCTCAATCTAGCCCAGAAAAAGACCCCGGGAATTATAGAAATACTCAACCCCCGAAAGGACTGTGAAAACTGTTGCCAGGATCATCAAGAAAGGACCAAAGGGCCACTGGAGAAGCAGCGCCACAATGGCCACCATCTGAAGAGCAGTCTTGACTTTGCCCAAGGTGCTGGCGGGAATCACTACTCCCTCAACTGCGGCCACGATCCTTAGGCCGGAGACAGCAAACTCCCTGCCGACGATTAGAATGGCTACCCAGGATGACACCCGGCCCATCTCCACCAAAGTAAACAGCGCCGCTGTCACCAAGAGCTTATCGGCCAAGGGATCGATGAGCTGACCGAAGCGGGTGACTTCTTTGCGCATGCGGGCTGCATATCCATCAAGGCTGTCCGTGAGGGCCGCGATGGCAAAAATGACAGCGGCTGCAGTATCCCCGTACTGCAGTGGACTTGTAACAAGAAGCATGAACACGGGAATCAGCAAAATCCTTGCAAAGGTTATGGCAGTAGCCAAAGTCATGGGCCGCATCAGGGTTCACCACTTTCATCTATAACCTCGCCCACCAGGTCGTAGGTATGTCCCTCAATTATCCGCACCTTCGTCAACGCCCCCTGAGGCAGCCAGCGGTTGCCGATGTAAATCACCCCATCGACCTCCGG
>JAAYHH010000123.1 GCA_012735435.1 Bacillota bacterium
GGAAGAGACTGGAGGTGCCCCTGTTTGGTTGAGCATGTTCATATGATCGGCATCGGTGGGACAGGAATGAGTTCCATCGCTACCGTTCTACTGCAAATGGGGTATAAAGTAAGTGGTTCAGACGTCAGAGAATCAGCAGCAGTTAATTCACTGCAGAACGCGGGGGCTGATGTACATATTGGTCATGCAGCTTCCCATGTGGCAGGGGCAGATATAGTTGTCTTTTCATCGGCAATTCCAGATGATAATCCCGAGATTCAGGAGGCACGACGCCTGGGTATCCCTCTCCTGCACCGCTCGGAAATGCTGGCCCGGATTCTCAATAACCACGACGGGATAGCTGTAGCCGGAGCCCATGGAAAGACCACCATCACCGGTATGATAGCCCAGATTTTCAGCTCCCTGGGGCTGGAGCCGACGGTATTGGCCGGAGGCGAAATGCAGAATCATTGTGTTCACGCCTGCTGGGGCCGGGGCAGGCATGTAGTGGCCGAGGCCGATGAGAGTGACGGTTCATTCTTGCGGTACTATCCCAAGATCGCGGTAATTACCAGTGTGGAGGCGGATCACCTGGAGAATTTCGGAGGCCGCCTCAGTGAGCTGATCGATAGCTATGCCCGCTTCTTGACAAACATCAAGACCGGCGGCACCCTTGTGATCAGCGGCCAAGCCTACCAGGTGCTGCAGGATAGTATCAGTAAGGCGAACGGAAGATTTTCTGTGATCGTCTATGGTTTGGAAGGGGAGCCGGCTGGCTTGCAGGAGGAAAAGTCCGGTCAAGTACGCCAATTGGACTACCGGGCTGCCGACATCAAGCTTTCAGGTCCCACCTCCAGCTTCACTGTCTATAAAAAAGACAAACCTTTGGGGCGAGCAAGGCTGATCGTTCCTGGGGCCTATAATGTTGAAAATGCCTTGGCCGCTATTGCAGTGTCTCAGGAGGTGGGTCTAGACTTTGAGCGGATTGTAGAAGCCCTGGAAGGGTTTCACGGTGCCCACCGCCGCTTCGAACGGGTAGGGGAAAGTCACGGTGTTGTTGTCTACGATGACTATGCCCATCATCCCACTGAACTCAAGAAAGCCCTTCAGGCTGCCAGGTATTTTGGCCGGCGGGTTGTGGCTATCTTTCAGCCGCAGCGCTACAGCCGCACCAAGATTCTCATGGAGGAGTTCGCCCGTTCCTTTCAGAATGCAGATCTGGTGGTTATCACAGATATTTATGCTCCGCCGCCGGAAAAACCGCTGCCGGGAGTTTCCGCTGAACGTTTGGCTGAATTGGTCGCGGAACAAATCGGTCGGGATCGGGTGCTCTATATAGGAGATAAGGAGCTGATTCCCGACGCGCTGCTTCCCCACTTAGGTTCCAATGACCTTGTCTTGACTATGGGGGCTGGAGATGTGTGGCAGGTTGGCCCGGCACTTTTGGAGCGGCTCCAGGAAAAGAAGGTAAAGAAACTCCAGCTGTCATGAAATAGTGGTGGTCTGGTTTGGAGATCTTATTCGATTCCCAGGGTCTGCAGCTTCTAGAGGACACGGCCCGCTCTCTGCCGGTTCCGCTGCCTTGGCCCCTCCTGCCGGGCCAAGACCAGGGGGTGCCGGAGCACATATTTGCAGAGCACCTGGAATCCCTGGAGGCTTTGCCGAACTTCAGGCTGTACCCCCACCAAGAAAAGGCAGTAAGGAGGGTGCTCTGGCAGATGGGCGGCCGAGCTATCCTGGCGGATGAGGTGGGATTGGGCAAAACCATCGAAGCCGGGGTCGTCCTGCTGGAATACCTCCATCGGGGCCTAGCAGACAAAATCTTGATCCTTACGCCGGCTGCCCTGGTCAAACAGTGGCAGGCAGAACTCTTAGAGAAATTTGGCCTTGCCTTCGCAATCAACTGCCTTGCACCAGAAAGCGGCCGTGCTCTCCGGGTGATTGCTTCTATAGATTTTGCTAAGCGATCGGAGCATGCTGGCCAATTTCAGTCGGTGGCCTGGGATCTGGTGATTGTTGATGAAGCCCACAGACTGAAAAACCGCAGCACCGCCGCCTGGAAGTTCGTCAACCAGCTGCAAAAGACCTATCTCCTTCTGTTAACGGCAACTCCCATCCAAAATGATCTCCGGGAGCTTTACAATCTTGTTACTCTCCTGTGGCCTGGAAAGCTGAAAACATATCCCGAGTTCAAGCAGACCTTTATGCTGGACCGCCATACACCGAAAAACCTTGGGGAGCTCCGCCGCCGGTTAGGTGAGGTGTTGGTCCGCTCAACCCGCAGGGAGACGGGCCTTCGCTTTCCTTCTAGACAAGTCCGCACCATTTTCGTAAAACCTACTCCTTTAGAAGCTGAGGCTTATCGCCTGGTTTGGCGAAGCCTTCATAAGGCCTACCGTCAGATGTCATCTAAGGAGAAGAATATCCTTCCCATGGTGGTGCTGCTCCGGGAGCTGTGCAGCAGCGGGAGGGCGGCATGGGCTACCTTATCCCGGATGACGGCAGGTGGGCGGTGGCAGTATATAGGGGCTAGCGATGCCCAAAGACTTAGTGAGCTGCTTTGGGGTCTTCCCAACAGTAAGCTTCAGTATCTGCAGCAAGCCTTAGGTGGAACCGAAGAAAAGGCCATCATTTTCACCGACTTTCGCCCTTCGCAAGAGGAGATTCTTTCTTTTCTGCGGCAGCAGGGAGTAAAGGCTGCGGCGTACCACGGCTCTCTGTCTCGCCAGGCAAAGGATCTGGCCGTTGAGGCATTTCAAAAGGATCATCAGGTACTGGTTTCCACAGAGGCAGGGAGTGAAGGCAGAAATCTGCAGTTCTGCCGAAAAGTAATCAACTTCGATCTCCCCTGGAATCCCATGCGGCTTGAGCAGCGGATCGGCAGGGTGCACCGCCTGGGGCAGGCTGGCGATGTGGAGGTTGTCAACTTGGTTCTGGAAGGTACCATTGAAGTCCATATTCTTCATCTCCTGGAAAAGAAGATCCGCATGTTTGAACAGGTAGTAGGTGAGCTGGATCTGATCCTGCCTGTCCCGGGCAGATCCTTGGAAAATGAGCTGGCCCGTGCTCTTCTGGAAAGTGAAAATGAAGCTGCACTGGCCCGGCGTGTTGAGGCCTTGGGAGAGGAACTGCAGGCCGGCCGCCGTCGGTATGATGAAATGTACCAGCTTAACTGCTCCATTTTGGACAGGGAAGGAAGCAGGCAGTCAGATGATTTTCAATAGGAACACCCATTGGGCTTCTGGGCCAGAGTTTATCCTTTGGGATAAGTATTGTCCAGAACGGGCTGAGAGGCGAGCTGCCAGGCTGTGGCAGCATGCTCGAGTATTTCCTTTGAGAAAGCGGTACATATACCGCCGGCAGGTTTTGTTTAGCTTTAGGGTTGTGTTCCTGGCTGATATCAAAAGGGTCAGCCTTTGGTCCCTCTTGATGGACCCGGCGGCAGAGCAGCCCCTGGCCATAAGGGATCTAACTGGCGTTTTGCCGCTGCCCAGGACATGGCCCTATTCCAGCCCCTGGCAGGACCTTGAAAAAAGAGGTGCTGATGGGCGGCAGAGGATGTCTAGGTGGCAGCCGTGGGACATCCATCGGCAGTCCATTGCTATGGTCGGGGGAGATTATGAACTTACCCGCCTGTACGCCAAGGCCTGTCAGTATCTGGTAGAGAGATTGCCGGGAGCCCTAAGACCCTTAAAACTAGAGGTTGATAGCCGCTGGAAAGGGGAGAGGGAGAGGCTCCTTAAGTACTATCAACAGCTGAGCAGCGAAGCCATGGCCCCTTTGCGGAAACACTTTCGCCGGCTGGCCGCAGCCTCCGTTCGAGCTCAGCTAGCCCGTTCATCCCATACCCGTGCTGCTTATACCGCCCAAGTTTCAGCCATTAAGAAGGAAATTGAGGAGGCGGAAAAGGCATATCAAGCCTATCTTTCAGAAATCCAGCAGGACATGGGCTGGCGTCTAGATGAGCTTAATGCCCGCTTCACCGTCCGGGTCCAGGTATCATTGGCAGGAATTGCCTTTCTTTGGACTCCCTATGTCGAATTTACCCTTCAAGTTCCCCGAGGGGGTTCAGAACTCACATGTTTGTATAACTGCATAGCTGACCGGTTCGTCGACACAACTTGTGAAAGCTGCGGCAAGTTAACGGACCGGCTGAATTCATGCCCCTGCGGGAGCTTAGTTTGCAGCAGCTGCTTTGGCAGCTGCCCGGGGTGCGGTGATCACCTTTGCACCGGGTGTGCCGCGGCGGTCTGCTCCGTCTGCGGCGGCGTCGTCTGCAGAAGCTGTATTGGGAACTGTCCTGTGGAGGAAAGCCAGACGCTCCCCTTTGGCATGATGCAGACAGGAGCTGAAGAATCCTTGACCTGCCTGCGGTGCCTTGAAGCAAACTGCAGTATGTGCAAATCTCTAATTGAATTCGGATGGCTGTAGGTCAGCAGGTAACCGGCAACCAATGGCGAAATTTAATTTGAACAAGAACATATGTTAGCCTAGTGAATGGGGTGGAGATGGACCATGGAAGTTGAGCTGTTTTTGCGGGAGCTTCTAAATAGCAGGGAGTATCGGGGTCAGGCGGCGGCAGTACGGTGTCTCCCTGCCAGGGAGGCTGTTTACGACCAGCCCCAACAACCGCTGGCCCCAGAGCTGGCCGCAGCCCTAGAAAGGATGGGAATCAAACAGCTCTATTCCCACCAGGCACGGGCCATCGATTTGATCAGGGATGGGCAAAACGTAGTAATCGTTACTTCAACGGCCAGCGGCAAGACATTATGCTATAATCTGCCGGTACTGGAAACACTGCTGGAGGATCATTCCAGTAAGGCTTTATATTTATTTCCCACCAAAGCCCTGGCCCAAGACCAGCTGCAGGGGCTGAACCGCTGGCAATCACTGGTGCCGTCTCTGCCCCTTGCTGCCGGTACCTACGACGGCGATACGCCCCGGGACCTGCGGCGCAAGCTCAGGGATGAGGGTAATGTGATCTTGACAAATCCCGACATGCTCCATGCAGCGATTTTGCCCCATCACCCCAATTGGGGGAAGTTTTTTGCTGACCTTAAGTTTATTGTTCTCGATGAAATCCACACTTACCGGGGAATTTTCGGCAGCAATGTTGCCAATGTTCTGCGGCGCCTGCAGCGAATCTGCCGACACTATCAAGCAAATCCCCAGTTTATTTGCTGTTCTGCCACCATTGCCAATCCAGTGGAACTGGCGAGGACCCTTACCGGCCAAGAGATGACCTTGGTTGATAACGATGGTTCTCCCAAGGGCAAGAAGCACTTTGTACTGTGGAATCCGCCCCTGTTGTCCGATGGACTTCAGCGGCGGAGTGCCAATGCAGAAGCCAAGGACCTGATGGTCCGCCTGCTGCGGCAGCGGATTCAGACCATCACCTTCACCAAAGCAAGGGTGGTGGCGGAGCTGATCTACCGCTACGTGCGGGAAGAGCTCAGCCGATTCGGCAGCGGCCTGGCCAATTCCATTAGGGCTTACCGGGGAGGTTATCTGCCGGAGGAGCGGCGGGCTATCGAAAGGCAGCTGTTTTCTGGAGAACTTCTAGGGGTTAGCTGCACCAACGCCCTGGAGCTAGGAATTGATATCGGCAGCCTTGATGCCTGCCTGATAGTAGGCTTTCCCGGCACCATTGCTAGTGTATGGCAGCAGGCCGGACGGGCAGGTCGGCACAATGACGACTCCTTGGTGATTCTCATCGGTCACAATAACCCAATTGATCAGTATCTGATGCAGCATCCCCAGTACTTCTTTGAGCAGACACCGGAAAATGCCGTTATTGATCCCGATAATCCCTACATAGTACTGGGACACTTGCGGGCAGCGGCCTTTGAACTTCCGGTCCGGGTCGATGAGGAAAGCGATTTCGGTCCCTTGGCACCGGCACTGCTGGATATCTTAGGGGAGGACCGCCAGCTGGTATACCGGGGTGACCGCTGGTTTTGGACCGGCCGGGGTTACCCAGCCGATGATGTTAACCTGCGGAATATCACCGAGAACATGTACACTATCGTAGATACAACGGAGCAGCCCCAGGTAATCGGCAGTACCGATGAGCTCAGTGCCTTCATGCAGCTCCACACTGAAGCTGTTTACATCCATGAAGGGGATACCTACTTTGTTTCCGAGCTGAATCTGACAGAAAGGGTAGCATACGTTCACCGGGCGGAATTGGATTATTACACCCAGGCCATCAGCGATCGGCGGGTACAGGTGCAGAATGTAGAAGCAGAAAAGGACCAGGCCGACGGTAAGGTCCGTTTTGGTGAAGTCACTGTAACATACATTACCTACATGTTCAAGAAGATCAAGTTCTACAGTCAGGACAGCATCGGCTTTGGCAAGGTTTCCCTTCCCCCCAGTACCCTGGAGACATGTGCTTTCTGGCTTTCACCGAGTCTAGAAACCTTAGCCAGGCTGCGGCACTTTGGCCGCAATCCCCAAGACGGACTCCTCGGGATTGCCAATGTCCTCACTGCTGTTTTGCCCTTGTATGCCATGTGTGATTCCATGGACATTGGCTCAGTGGTAGATTCCAGCAATACCGGTGTGCCTACTGTCTTTGTTTTTGACCGCTTCCCCGGGGGCATCGGTTATGCCGGCAAGGGATATGAGATGATCAGCGACGTTCTCGAGGCATGCCTGGAGCTGATTAAAGAATGCCGCTGCAGCCGGGGATGTCCCTCATGTGTCGGCTCTCCACTGCCTCCCTACGCAGCAATGGACCCTGACAGCGATGTGAAAGGCAGTATTCCGGACAAAGAGGCTGCAGTCCTAATTCTTCACGATCTCTTGGGCAAAGAACCCTACGTGCCGAAGCTGGGGCCTCCTTTGCCGGTTGCGGTGGCGGAGACAGCAGCCCATGCTGAGGTAAAGCGTCCACCCAGCACTCCTTTGCCGGAGCGGGTTGAGCTTCGGATTAGACAGCAGATTCAGCGGCTGAATTCCAAGAGGTAATCCTGCTGCTTCTAATCCACTGAGCGTCCCGCCACAGGATCAAAGCGAAGACAAAGCGTCTGGCCGCCGATGGAGACTTGGTAGTTCACCATGGGGATATAAAGCAGGGCGACGGCAAATGGGCTGGCCAAGACCCTGGGCTGGGAACGCCGCTTGAGCTCTTGGATCCGCATGTCCCTTTCAGCTGCCATCTGGTCACCAGCGCTTTCGGTGACCCTTCGGCCATTGTAGTAATTTTCAAGAACTTGGATTTCTCCGGCCAACTGTCGGCAGGCCTCCTGGGCCCAGCGGTTATCCTCGATTGTGAGAAGATACCGGATTTCATCGGCCATTAATTTGTAGGCGGCTTTGAAACCAAACTGCCTTTTACCAATAGGTATAAAGGGCAGCGGTTTTTCCTCCAGACGGCAGTTCTGTAGGTATTGGTAATATCCAGTCTCCAGGTGTCCCGTCACCAGGTTGACTGTCAGATCGAGGATGCGGCGGCGGCTGAACTGCTGGGTGCGGTAATTAAGGCGCCAGTGGATCAAGAGATGGGGCTCGTAGTTTAGCTCTCCCATTTCTGCCTCAGGCTCTCCGGCATCATCTAGGAAACCGGGAATACCTGTCACATACTGGCGGCAGAGCTTGCCCTGGTGATTGGCAATTGCCAAGAATCGGTCCCAGCGGTAGCTTCCGGGCATGAAGAGCTCCCCGTCCTCGTGGGCTTCAGCCGATTCCGGGGAAAGGGCTAGTTTGCAGCGATACCCCGGAGTGCGGGGACCATCGATCAAACTGGCCGCTTCGTCAGTCAGGTCCAGTTCAGCAACGTTTTCCGCAAGCCACCGATATTCAATGCCGAAATTATCGCAGAACTGTTCTAAGAATGACTTGATCCCAGACAGCTCCTCGTAGGAAGGCAGATTAGACAGATTTTGGACTCCTTGTGCATCGATTTCTTGGACTGCAGTACTAATCACCGGTTGGATATGGTTCGCCTCCTTTTCTCAGGAAATATGTCTAGGGCAGAAGATCCAAGAGACTGGACTGGGCCAGCTCCCTTCTTGCCCTTAGGATGCCGTCTGCCAGCTGGTCTAATTCCTTTACCAGCTGCCCTTCTGATTCTGAGCGGATGAAGATATCGATGAGATGGCTTTCAAACGACTTATCCAAATGCAGCTGGGTGAGGATGGTGTCCAACTGGCCGACTACCATCTCGAACATCTTGATTTTCTCATGCAAAAGTCGCCAGATGTGCTCTTCAATGGTCCCCTGGGTGGCAAGGTTGAAAATATAGACATCTTTAGTCTGTCCCAGCCGATGAACCCGTCCGATCCGCTGTTCGAGCCGCATGGGGTTCCAGGGCAGATCGAAATTGATCACATTATTGCAGTACTGGAGATTAATACCTTCACCACCGGATTCAGTGCTGACCAAGACATCGCCGTAGCGCCTAAAAAGAAACTTGGTGAATTCCTTGCGGCCGGCAGACAAAGTGCCGTCAAAGGTGACGACGCCTAGGCCGGCAGCCTCCAAGTGTTTCTTGATAAATGCCTGGGTACCCCGGTATTCAGTAAAGATCACAACTTTTCCATCGAGGTTGGGCAAGAGTCCGAGTACCTGCTGCACTTTGGCGCTGATCTCCAGGTGGGCCGCAAGCTGAAGGAGGTGCTCAAGCTCTGCTTTGAGCTCTGGCTGGGCCTTTTCGTAAAGTTTCTTCAAAGTGAGAACAGCTGCCCAGGGGCTGCTGCAGACCTCCCTTAAGAGGGTGATATAAGGCAGAATCGTTTTCTTTTCAGCCAGTGTCCTTCTAACCTGCTGCTTGATAAAGGATTCGACTGCGGAGTAAAGCTCCCGTTCGCCGGAAGTGAGTTCCACCGGTACAGATTCTACAATCCTCTCGGTAAACTCTACCGTTCCGGTTCCCCGGCGATTCCTGATCATCACCTGACTGAGAAGTGACCGCAGCATTTCGGGATCCCGGGGAGTGCGCTTGCCCGCGGTAAACCGCTGCTTAAACTCTGTATAAGTTCCCAGCTGGCCTGGTTTAAGAAGGGTGATGAGGTTGTAGAGTTCCTTTAGGTCATTTTGCACCGGTGTAGCTGTGAGCATCAGGAAGTACTTCTTGTGAATGCTGTTGACAAAACGCCAGTTCTGGGTCTTTGAGTTTTTCAGCTTGTGGGCTTCATCGACAATCAGCATGTCCCAATCGATAGCCAGTACCTCAGAAAGATGGGGCTCCCGTTTGGCTGTGTCTATGGAAGCTACAATGCATTGACACCTGGCCCAATCGTACTGGCTGCGGTGGAGGACAACGGGGATGCGGAACTTCTCCCTTAGTTCCTCAAACCACTGCCAGCAGAGGGATGCTGGTGTCAGGATCAGGGCCCTGCGCACCAGGCCTCTCAGCATATATTCCTTGAGGATCATGCCTGCCTCGATGGTTTTGCCCAGCCCAACTTCATCGGCCAATATTGCCCGGCCTCCCATTTCTTGGATAACCCGGCGGGCTGTGTCCAGCTGATGGCGATAGGGAATTACCCCGACGGATTCCCAATGGGAGGCGAGATGGACTGGGCAAAGGAGGCTGGCGACTTCTGCTCCAGCAGTTAGATCTTCGCCTAAGCGGGCCGTTTTCTGCCATTCCCAGCTGTTATACTGGCGTCGACGAATTCCTCGGATAATATTCTCCAGTCCAGACTTGCTGAACCTTACCGAGAAATTGTCGTCTACTGCGATTGGTTCGGAGAATGTCTCAATCTCTGGGCCAAAGATAAAGGTTCCGGGCTGATTCTTGAGGATGGGTACAGTAATGCGTATCTCCATGGACTACCTCCCAAACATGTACCTAGACCGGGTTTTAGTTTGTCCTGCCGCCGATTTTTCTAGACAACACGACGGGGGCTGGTGTATAATAATAAATGTTCTAGGGCCTGTAGCTCAGCTGGGAGAGCGCTGCGTTCGCAACGCAGAGGTCGAGGGTTCGAATCCCTTCGGGTCCACCAC
>JAAYHH010000124.1 GCA_012735435.1 Bacillota bacterium
TGAGGTAATACATGGGACGGCGGCTATCTCCTATGGCCCGGAGTATAGCAGCACCGAAATTGTATACCATGCTGGCGGGTAGGCCGAGGAAATAAATCCTGATATATACAGCCGATAAGTGGATGACATCTTCTGGAGTACCCATGAGCTCAAGCAAAGTGTCACAAAGGCTCAACCCCAACACCATGACCAGCACGCCGTTGATGGCACTCACAGTGATGGAAGTATGCACAGATCGGCTGATCTCATCCGGTTTCTCTGCCCCAAAATCTTGGGCCACGATGACGCTGGCACCCACCGATAATCCCATAAACAAGTTGACAATCAAGTTGATCAGAGAGCCTGTAGCTCCAACTGCCGCCAATGCCTGACTGCCGGAGTAGCGGCCTACCACGATCATATCAGCAGCATTGAACAACAGCTGCAGCACATTCATGGCCATAATCGGCAAGGCAAAGACCAGCATCTGCCTAAGGAGAGAGCCCCTGTGTGTATCAAGTTTGGGAAACCTTCGAATCACTCAATATTCACTTCTTTTCTTCGATATGGTAACGTGTTGATTTTATGCTATCATACATATGTTAATAATTATTGAACCAGTTCCTGTATGGCCGGAACACGACTGCATCACTCTACTTGACCAGATGGACCTTCACTCCCTCGGAAGATGGACGCAACGCAAAGATCCGATCGGCATACTCATCGAAGTAGTGCACATCATGGTGTGAAATCAGCAGTACTTGAAACCCGAGGGTGCGGGCTGCGAGGTGGATTACACGGGCAAGCCGAGGGACCAAATCAGGCCGCAGCCAACAGTCCTGCTCATCGAGGACTAAGAATCGCCGGTGTTTGCTCTTGTCCAGTGTAGAAATCGCGAAGAACCTCAGCCCAACAGATAGGATATTAGCAACCGACCCGCCGGTCCCCAACATGATATTTTCTAGCTCTCCATCCCTTTCTAGGAAGAAGTCCATGTTTACAGCGCCTCGTTTGAAACTCTTTTCCACTCTCAGTCTGACAGGCTGGCCTAGTACTTCATGTAACGCCGCTGTGAGACTCTCCTCTAGAGTTTCCACTATCTCACTGAACAATCGGTCACTGAGGAGTTCCAGCCCATCAGAGACTGCCCCAGCTATCCCGAGGTAGGCGTCTAAATCTTTTATCTGCCTGGCAAGGCTTTCTTGCCGCTTGACCAATTCTTCATGTTTCCCGGTCAGTACATCGATCCGGCGTCGAATGGGAGTGGGATCTTGCAGCATACGGGCATCTCCTCTTTAATCTGCATTCTCGACAGCATTGTACTCGGCTTCAATGCGAGCCAATTCTTTTTCTATGCTCTCTAAGTGGGCTTGGTACTCAGCCCGCCGCCGTTCATTCTCCTCTTTCATGGCAACCAATTTCGCCTGCAGTTCGTCTAAGTCAGAGGTGCCGTATTTCTCCTCCAGCTCCCTCTTAAGTTCTTCGAGCTGCTTTGTATATGTTTCAAGATTAGCAGCAGCTTGAATACCCCTGCGGTTTAATTCATCATGCTTCTTGCGCAGTGTCTCAATGTCATACTCCGTGGTCACCTGCAATTACCTCCTCAGCTAGTCTCATAATCTCGGCATACACCCGCTCATCTCCCAATGCCCCGCGGTTGCGTTCAATAAAGTCCAACAGTCCTGTGCCATCATCTGTGCGGATTTTTTCCAGCATTTCCAAACCATGGATAAACTCACTTTCTCCCAGCTGGACTTCTTCTAGTTCATCGGCCTCATAGAAAACCTCGGCAAAGGGTCTATGGGGAACTACTTGCGTAGACACTTGCCAGCCGTTATCCCAACGCAGTTCAGTAACCTGCGGCTCCCGCATACTGGTCTCACCCCGGCTGAGGCGGGTAATATTTCCAGGATTGAGCCAAAGGGTTTGTCCAGCTTGAGTACTGGGCAGCGGGCGGTGAATATGGCCGTTTATCGCGATGTCTACTCCTTCAATGGCAAAAGGCCCAAAACGACCGCCTTCCTCATAACCCCGGAAGCGCACATCGTGATGGGTCAGCCAGATTACCTTGGTATCTGCACTCACACCATACTTGGCCCTGTCTACACAGCGGGGAATCATTTCGCCATAGCTGCTGCCTCCGATCATAATGGGGATAGAACCTAGTCGTCCCACCCAAGGCGCCTCAGCACTAACCAGCCGCACTCGGCCGGCTTCCACCAACAAAGTGAGGGAATCCGAGGATGTCAGCCGACCGGTGGTTGAAACATCATGATTGCCGACAATCGCCAGCACAGGTTCAGAAAAAAGACGGATAAGTTCCACCAACAGCCAGGTGGCGTTATCCCGAGCATAGTGAAATAAGTCGCCCAGGAAGACAGGCAAAAGCTTTTCCTCCCTGGCATGTTCTAGACACCATTCAACTTTACCGAGGACAATTTCTGGGTAATCTTCTTTACGATACCCAGGGGTCCGGGATGCGAGATGGGCATCGCCGATCAGCAAAAGACCGGAGTATTCCATGTGCTTAAGCACCATGCTGACACCTCCCCCTGAGCAGAACCTCTAGTTTCATCTCTGAGCCGCAAGTAGGACACACGGGGTTTTCCTTAAGGTATGCCTCTATCGCCGCCTCTACCTGCACCTTTTCTCCCTGTATCTTCAGGTGCTTCTTAGCTAGATAGTTATAATTCGCTGTCTTGCTTCTTAACTCGCAAATAGCCTCGGCAAGCTGCTCCTCAGGCTCCAGTTCCGGAAATGGCTGAAGGTCTGCCAATGTTTGAACCTGCCTTTCCAGCGCAGTTACTGATGTCAGTATGGTTCGCAGACGGCGGATATCTTCACTGAGCTCACTAGTGTCATTAAAGGCGGGAACCGGGACGAGCTTGTCTGAAGCCTCCACAACCGCAGTTTCTCGAGTCACCAATCTATGCAGCTCAATTAGCCGCGGCAATCGGTGAGCCAAGAACGCTAGATCATGCATAGCCGGCGGTTCCTGTACAGTCTGGGCTGTGTGCATCAGTGACCGGCTGTATTCCACCCGAGTTGCTAAACTAAATAACCGGCGGATATGACTCTCCAACAGAGCAGTATCCTCCATCAGCGGAGGTACCCTTAGGGTCGCTAGCGCCTGTGCATCCTCAGATGTTTTCTTTATCTGAAGCTGCACAGCCCGCAGGTGAGCTGCATCTTTTTCCAACTCAGAAGTGTCTGCTAAGACTGGAGGCTCAGTTAGTCTATCTAGAGCCTGGGCGACTTTGGCATTGATATCATGCTGCCTCTGCAGTCTTTGCAATCGCTGGATTTCCTGCTCCAAGACGCCGATCCTATTGTCAAGCTCCTTAAGCTCTCTATATGTGAACTCCAGCTGTGCGACCTCCTCGGCGAGTGCCGCTGCTTGGTCCAGAACGGCAGTCTTTGTCTTCACCGCTTCCTGCTCTTCCAGCAAGGAGGCTCGCTGCCGCCGGCTGGCGATGACATTGTCCTTATGGAGCTTTTGCATCTCCAAAAGGCGTCCTGCATCGGAAGATGAAGCGAAAAACTGGGCCGGCTTGGACCCAGGTTCATTGAGCAGAAAGATCGGCTGCTTCTGATGGCCAAAATGAACATCAAACCCGTCGAGATCGGGATCTCCCGATCGCAGCCTTAGTGCTCGGCGGATCTCCTCGGGAGGTTCTCCTCGGCCAACTCGATAGAATTCCTGACCATTGAGAATGTAACTGGGAGTGCCCTTTACCCGGCGCCAGGTGATTTCATCACCTTCAGCAGTGGTGACTGTTACCGAACAATCATCGCAGCCGTGCCTGACCATATAGTCTCCGCTGGCATTGGCGGCGAGGACCGATAGTGCACTGACAATCGCAGATTTGCCGCAGTTGTTAGGCCCTACGATTACATTGACCCCATCGGCTAGTTCTAGCTCTGTATCAACATGGGACATGAAGTTACGTAGTCTGATTCGTCGCAGCAAGAAACCTCCTCCTAGACGCATGACTTCTCTTGGATAGTTCTCTGTGGAGACTTCATAATCCTTGGGAACACCGGAGGTCAGATGGATTCGCTATAGAACAAGGAAGCCCTGCCGAGAAGACAGGGCTTGTGCTTACAATGGCATCTACCGCTATTCAACGGAACTAACACTGGCTCTCCTTCCTGTGTTGCATCTTTGAACCAGGGCACTTTATCACCCTCATCTTAAAAAAATTCTCAAAAAGCACTGTTTTGTTAGAGTTCACAAGAGCCGGGTTTATTTCCCGGCCCTCAGTTTTGCATTATGCAGTTCTCCTGTTGATAGAAAAAGACAACCTCTCGTCTCACATCTTCTATGGTGACAATCTGCCTGTCCCTAAGACTTTGCAAAAACTTATAATATGGCTGACCCGCGCCTTCCCTCTCCCCAGCCTCCCAGACGAACCCATCGGTCTTGGGATCCCAATAGCAGATGCGCCGATGGCTGTTCTCGGCATTGCCGGTGGCGACAAACACCTCTGTCACCCGCCTCTGCAGCCCGGCAAACCCCCGGCCCCGCAGCGCCCGCATAAAGAGAATCAGATCAAGGCGGGCAAAATCGTCAGGGGACATGCCGATCCCTCGGCCAAGGAGGATACTTCGCAGTTCAGGCAGACTGTCAGCATGGACAGTGGTTGCACAGAACCGGTTTTCATTGGTCATGCTGAGAAAGACCCTGGCCCCCTCCCCCCACAGATAGGAATACCAAAATCCAGGCCCTAGCTCATGGGAAAGAAACCAAGTGGGTATATGGGGGTCAGTCTGCTCTTCATACCAGAACAGCGGTTCAGCTTCTTCTACTACCTGAATCCGGCCGTTGGGAGGCAAAAAACACAGAAGGGCCGCCATAAGGGTGGTTTTCCCAGTTCCTCCCGGACCAGCACAAGCAAGTATAGATGCCCCTCTTCCTATAGACCGCATCAGGTAGGCTGTTAGCCTCAGATCCAAGGTGCCGGCATCCAGAAGATCCACCACACTCAGCATCCGGCCCCCTCTTTGATTGAGAGCATTGATTTCCCTAATGATGGGATCCCATTTCACTACTCTCACCTTGAGCAAAGCTAATAACTTATCCGCCCTTAACTCATATCTTGCCA
>JAAYHH010000125.1 GCA_012735435.1 Bacillota bacterium
ACATGAGATCCCTAAGAGAAAACCGCTCCCAGGTGTCCTGAGAGCGGTTCATTAGCCTTACTTCTTACTTGAGGATGGCCTGCAGATTCACCGGATGCCCTTCCTCTGTCTGACGAACCCCGACTCGTAGAGCAATATAGCTTATCACTGTATCAGGCTTAAGGGCAGCAGCTGTGATCCGATTGGGGAAGCCGATTTCCAGTTCAAGACAAGCATCTCCCCGTTCTCTGAAGCGCCGGAATTCCCGCGTAAGTTCGCTGCTTTCTATAGGAACCTTGATCAAGAGTACCGGTCCATAGCCGCCTTCCCGGTCGACAATGGATGCGGCAGCATCGGTGTTATGGAGCAGCTGGCCTTCTGGGAGGGCCTCAGCTACCTGGAAGAAGCTGACAGTCCCTTCAGGATAGATGATATAATCCTTCACCTTGTAGTTAGGTGCAAATCGTCCTCCTAAGTAGGTTGGAGTATAACCAAAATGGTACTGCCACGTAATCCCTCCAATGGTTCGGACATAAACATCATCCCCCTGCTCCAGGGGAGCCATGTCGGCAATTCTCGCCCACTCATCGGGGGTGAAATAGGCGTACCGCACACCTGCCCCGTAATCGATCACCCTAATGTAGTGGGGCTCTCCCAGCTCCTTGTAAATTTCATCTGGAGTCATGCCTAAGAAAGCCTTTTCTGCCGGGGCTGATGCGGCAAATGTCCCAAGGCAGGAGTTGCACAAAAAACCTGCTGCCATCACTACTATCACTAGCCATTGTCTGTATTTCTGTCTAAACATCAATGTAAATCCCTCCTGGATTCGATTATGGCATCTCGCCTAATCATCTAGCCTAAAATGGATTTGAATCGTTACCCATAATTCACTTGTTTCGGCAGTCTCTGGATATGGCGTGAAAAGCCACTGCTTGACTGCCTTCACTGCTGAGTTATCAAGATCCCATCGGCCGGAGCTGGCAGCAATAACTGCTTCCTCGGGAACACCATCGGGGCTGACCTTGACTAAGAGCTCAGTTACTCCCTCTTTTCCCTGTCGCAAAGCTGCCGCAGGATATTGGGGCTTCACCTGCCTGATAACTCCTAAGTTTCCCAGTGATATCCCAGCCTGCTTCTGGCTGATGTCAGAATCTGCTCCCTCAGCCATTCCCAGCCCGCCTGCGGGGCGGAGCAGGGGAGGGATAACTGCAAGCGGTTCAACTGTTTTGGGTTGAAGATTTATATTTACCGGCTTCTTCGACGGAGTTAGAGCCTTATCTATTGCTGCAAGATTTGTGGGGTCTGGAGCCGCCGGTACCAGCGCCCTGTCTGGTTTAGCCGGTGAAACCTGAGGCGCCGCGTCCTCTGAAACCATCACCTGGTTGGGGTGAGATGGACTTGCTCCTTCACCAATACTTCCTACCAGCGGTGCCGACGGGGGCGCTGCCGGCGTCGTGTTTGTCCCTTCCACAGGTATCGCAGCCGGGGCAAATACCATCGTACGTTGGGAGATTGTGGCGGGAATTCTGCTCCCGGCAGTTTTCGCGGCAGATGTAACTATCCCGTTCGGCAGGTCATCGGCATAGGAAAGTTCTAGTGGTGTTGTCGCACCAAGTCCAGAACCGGCTGCTAGAGCTGCCCCAGATCCGACACTCCCGGGCCATTGTGCCCCGTCGCCTGAAGGAAAGGCAGCGGAAAGAGCGCTATCCGATGCCGTACCAATGTGGGACAGGGCTGCAGACTCTCTGTTCCCTGTCCCGTGACCCTCGGGCATTAGGGGATGAAAGCCGCCGCTTGTGTTTTCATAGGCATAGGTTAGCGCTGTTACAGCGGATTGTACCATCGGCCTTTGGGCCGTTTCCGGGCTGTAACTAGATTTGGGCCTCATTTCCGTTGCTTGAGGCTGGGAAGGTGGCTGCGGCTCTGGATCGGCAGCCAACAGCGGCTTTCTTGCATCGATTGTCGGGTCCGCTTCTCTAGTCTCCCGTGGAACCACCGCTGGAGCGGGAGCTTGAGAAGCGGTTGGTACGGTCTTAGATGCAGCATGGGGCACAGCCCTAGGAATGTTCTGAGCTGCGACCTGCGGCAAAGTCTGAGTAACAGCCTGGTTTGCAGGTTGCGGCACGGCATGAACTGCGACTTCCAGTCTCGATTCAGTCGCAGCTTCTGGCGCCGGAGATGTTATCCGATAGGGCGGCGCCACTGGGACCTGGCTGGAGGCTTTTGGTAAGTAATCAGCGGTCAATGGGATCCTGGCTGGATTAGGCCTGTCCATTGGGAGTCTAGCCAATGTTGACTGAACTTCTATAGCAGGATGCTTCTGCAGGG
>JAAYHH010000017.1 GCA_012735435.1 Bacillota bacterium
CGCCCGTAATCTTACCCGGTGAAAACCGCCGCCAATAGTAAAGACCTTGGTTACGTTATCTACTGCCAGCAGCTTCGGTGCTGTCGACATCGGCATCCTCCTTCGCAGCTAGAAAACAGGCCACCCTATGTTCCTTCGCAGCAAGAGATAAAGCCGGAATTTCCTGACGGCAGATTGGTTTAGCCTGGGGGCAGCGGGGATGGAAGGCACAGCCTGGAGGGAGACTAACTAGAGACGGCGGTGCTCCCGGTGCGCTGATGCGGTGGGATTTATCTCCGATTCGTGGCAGAGACCCGATCAGGTACTGGGTATAGGGGTGCAGGGGCTTCATAAATATCTGCTCTACCGGCGCCTCTTCAATAATCCGCCCAGCATACATGATGGCCACCCGATCCGATATGTTGGCATGGATCGCCATATCGTGGGTGACCATCACAATTGTATTACGCTGCTCAGTCTGGATGTCCCGGAGAAGCTGGATCACGCCCCGCTGAACCACAACATCGAGGGCAGTAGAAGGCTCATCCGCGAGAATCAGCCGGGGCTTCAAGATGGTGGCCAAGGCGATGGTAACCCGCTGGCGCATCCCTCCAGACAGCTGATGGGGATAGGCCTTGAGGGTATCAACGGGAAGACCCAGGTCCTCAAGGTGCCTCTTCACTAGACTCTCAAAGCGTCCCGGTTCCTTCTTGATCTCAAGATGTGCCCCCACGAAGCTCCTAAAGGTATCTCCGATGCGCCTCACAGGGTTAAGAACGCTTAAGGAGCCCTGGGGTACATAGGATATATGCTGCCACATGAGCTTCTGCCGCTCTTCCTTGCCTAGGGAGAGGATGTCAACCTCCCTTTCTCCTTGCAGGTAAGTCACTTTCCCGCCCATATGCCGAAGGGGCGGGCGGATATTTCCCAAAAGGCTTTTTAAGAGAGTACTCTTGCCGCAGCCCGACTCCCCGGCAATCCCTAAGACTTCGTTTTCCCTAACCGAGAGGGACACATCATTGACTGCCTTTACGGCCCTTTGCTCTCCGGCACTTTCCACTATATAAAACGCCTTTAGTCCTTCAACCCGCAGTACATCCATTGTGCTTACCCCTTTATCTCCTGCAGGCGCTGAACCCGTACACGGGGATCGAGAAATTGATTAATGCTCAAGGAGAGGAGGTATAGAGCCAAGAAAATGAAGACACACAAAACCACTGGTGTGAGAATCCACCACCAGATCCCCAGGAGCATTGCCTGCGAATTAACTGCCCAGTGAATCATGGTACCTAAGGTCGGAACTTCCAGGCTGACCAGCCCCAAGACCGCGAGGGTAACCTCCATGCCGATCGCCCAGAGCATGTTGTTCATGGCTGTAGCGGTAATCAGGGGGAATATAAAGGGCATATATTCCCGGAAGATGATTCGTCCCGTGGACATTCCAGAAAGAATCGCTGTATACGTAAACTCCCGCTCCCGAAGGCTAAGCACCTGGGAGCGAATTACCCTGGCATCCCATGCCCAGCCGAAAATCCCGAGCAAAATGCCAAGGCTTGTTACACTGAGCCTGGACTTGAAAATCGAGGTGATGAGAATCAGGATGGGAAGAAGGGGTAGAATAACGAAACTGTCGGTGACCGTCATTAAGACGCGGTCAATTAACCCTCCCCGGTAGCCTGCCAAAAGACCGGCAGCGACGGCAATTATCCGGGAGCTTACCACTGCAATGACGGCCATTACCAAGGAGTTTCTAATGGCCCAAAGTGCCTGCCAGAAGACATCCTGGCCCATGGAATTAGTCCCCAGCCAGTACTTGCTGGAGGGCGGAAGGTCCCTGGGAACAACACTCCAAAGCCGGGGATCGTGGGGGCTAAAACCAGCGAGGGCGCCGCCCGCAAGCAAGATCACCATCACTATGAAGCCGAAAAGGAAGCGTTTATCCTGCCGCAAAAGGGACGTGAGTACTTTGAACATCCTGTTCTCCCCCTCTCTGACCGACACTATTCATAGCGGATCCGGGGATCTAAAAAAGGATAAATCAAATCCATGATCAAAACCCCGGTTGCGATGGCCACAACGGAAAGCAAAGTGATCCCCATCATCAGGTTATAATCACCACTGTTGATGCTGCTGTACAGCAAAGTGCCGAGCCCCGGATAAGAAAACACAGTCTCAGTGATCAAAGCTCCCCCGAAGATCTGCCCTAGAGATAACGTCAAGCCTGTGACCTGGGGCAGCATGGCATTTCTAATCGCGTAGTTATACAGAATCTCGCCATCCTGTACCCCGGCGATTTGGGCATAGACGATATAATCCTCTGCCAAAAGGTTAGAAACCAAAAGACGCATGGTCATAAACCAAGTGGCAGTTCCCACAATTGCCAGGGACAGTGCCGGCAGGAAGGCGTGTTTGAGAATATCTAAGACTAAACCCCAGCTGAGGACGAAGCTTCGGCCGATGGAAAATCCGCCGGTGACCGGGAAAATGGGGACCGCATAGGCCAGCAGCAAGAGCAAAGCCAAGGCGATAATATAATACGGAATCGGCCTGATGACCATCGCTACATTTTCCATCAGCTGTGCCCACCGGCGATGGCTGTAGTAAGCGGCAATTCCTCCTAAGATATTTCCCACAGTCCATGATAGGACAGTGGTAGTCACCAAAAGGCCTACTGTCCACGGCAGGGAGATTTTGATCAAGGTCATCACCGGGGTTGGGAACTGGACATATGAGGGCCCAAAATCCCCCCGGAGGAGCCGGTGCCAAAGGGCGAAATACTGCTCCATGAGGCTCCCTTTTAATCCATAGAGTTCCAGCAGTGTCTCCCGGATCTGCTCGATGGCCCGGGGATCAAGGAAAGCACCCTGGATAGTGATCCGCTGCAGGGTCTGCTGGACAGGGTCAACGGGCATTAGGCGGGGAATGATGAAAACCAAAGTGCCGCCGATGAAGATGACCACCAAGTATTGGACTATGCGGGGTAAGAGATACCTTTTTAGAAAGGGCATAGCAGCGCCTCCCGCTGTGGGGCGCCCAGCCCCCAAAATTCTAAAAGGAGCCGGGCGCCGCATGTTCAAGAGCTCATATCCTAGGGACTAAACCGTGCCCTACTTATTACCTGCAGGCTCCAAGAACGGCAGCATGAACTTGAAGTTTGGCCAGTGCTGGTACGGCTGCTGGTAGGGATTTTCCGCACCAGGATAATTGGTCCAGTATGTCTCATCCCAACCGACAAAACCCGGATAACCGAAAGTGGCAATTGAAGGCATTTCCGCTGTTGTGATCTTAAGGCCCTCAATGGCCAGGGGTATCAGCTCGGGATCGTCAAAGCCGATCTTTTCCAGCTTGTCAATGATCACATCTAGATCGGGATGGGACCAGCGGCCCTGATGGCCGTAGGTGACCTCACCTACGGGTCGGTGAAGGTCAGAATCCCACATCCTGAGTGTACGGTACATATCAGGATGACCGCCCCAAGGTTCATAGGCAGGCCAAACGCTGGATACTTCAAACTGGCCGTAGGTTGCCAGGGTATTGTATTGCTCGGTTGTAACCACCTCAACCTCAATGCCGAAGCGCCGCCACTGCTGGGCAATGGCAAAGCTGTTCTTATAGGCCGGATGGGCCGGGTTGGGATGGCTGGTAATGGTAATCTTCCAGGGCGTGCCGTCGGGAAGGAGCCAACCTCCATCTTTGTCCCGGCTGAAGCCGTTCCGCTCAAGAAGCTGCGCGGCTACCTCAGGAGCGTACTTCCACCAGCCGTAGCCGAAGATTTCCCTCTGCTTGGCAGGATCATCGGGAACATCGTAACCCCGCCCTGCGGCGTAGTCTGCCAGTCTCTTGGCAGCTCCCGGATCATAGGGCTTAAAGGGCGCGCCATCGACCTCAATATCCAGGGTGAACTCCCTCAGCCACTCTTCCATGGGTTCATAGTACCAATCTAGGTACACGGGAGTGGGAGGTACCAAGAGGGCACCCATCACACCGGCACCGTCAAACGAGAGAGCCATTACATCGACAATATCCATGGCCAGGGCCAGTGCCCACCTGACATCCTTGTTGTCGAAGGGCTCAACTAGCGCGTTGAAGGTTATACCGGTAATACATGGGTCGATGTTGACGATCCAGGGATACTCTTTGCGGTAGGTGCGGAAACCTGGATTTTCCCAAGATGCCTGGAGAGACTCCATGGTGAGATCACACATATCCAGCTCGTGGCGGGATTGGGCAATGACCTTGCGCTCCGGTGGGCCGTAGAAGTGGAACAGGACATACCTGGGTTTGGGCTCGCCGTAAAGCTGGCCTACTGCTGTCCGCTCCCAGTCCTCCCGCTTCTCCCACAGGAACCAATATCCGCCGGGGTCAACATCCTTGAGTACATACTGGCCGAGACTTACAGGAGGATAGAAATCAAAGGCCATGGGATTGTCAACATTTTCCCAAATGTGTTTGGGCATTATCCGGCAGGCACCCCACCGGTTGAGGAAATAAGTGTGGAAACGGGAGTTGGGTTCCTTAAGCTCAAAGACTACCGTGTAGTCATCTGTTTTATATACTTCCTTGACAAACATATCGAACTCAGCTTGGTAGTTCATCCCTGGATTGGCTTTCAGGGTTTCTACGGTAAAGACCAGATCATCAGCGGTAAAGGCTACCCCATCGCTCCAATACAAGCCTTCCCGCAGCTTAACGGTCATCTGGGTATAGTCGTCGTTATACATAGGAGGAGCTGCCGCGACCACGTTCAAGATTTCACCCTGGGCATACTCGACGCACCAGAGGGTATCCAGCATCAGCTGCTGGATGCCGGCATCCAAAGTGGTACCCGGTGCCCAGGCATTGAACCGCCGGGGATTGGGATTCCGTCCGGTAAGGATATCCACAATGAGGGTCTCTTCCCTGGGAATATCTGGGCCGATCTGGGCTAGGGCCAACGAAGATGCCGCTACCAAGATACTTAACACTAAAAGCAGCAGACCTGCATATCTCCCAGTTAACTTCATCACATTCCCTCCTTGCAATCTAGACGCTCCCCATGCTTAACAGACAGTAGCTGTCGGTGATGCGGTTCCGCTCTGCTAGCGGTTTCCACCCCCCTTCGGTTGAGGACACCTGCTTTTCTTAGCACGTCTTCTGGGAGAGAAGTAGTTTCGATTAGAGGACGGGCTGCTTTTTGGCCAATTTTACATTCCAGTTGTCTTGCACTCCCATGTCTCTTTGTCTAATTATTCTTTTTAGTCGGACTTTTTCCTTCTTTTATACGACCGAATCTACCTCTGCCAATGCTTGTGTACCCACCCTTGCAGTACCTTGCAATATACTGAATATATGGATATCAACAAGCGGTTGGTATTTGATATACTCCTTCAGCGATCCCTTTGGGTATCACTGGATGCTGCTTCAGATTCACAAAGAAGTTAGCTTTGAAGAGAGGGTAAAGCTCTGGGAAGAGGAACGGGAGTCCTAAATAGCTGGGTCTAGTGCCTCTTTTCTATAGCTTCTAGCCTTTCTTCGGCGTACATCAGCACTTACGAGCAAAAAGAGGGGAGCTAGTCCCCTCTTTTTTCCGTCATACCTTGCTTATAGACTCCTACATATAGACTCCTACACCTTGCCGGCGGCGCCGTAGAATTTGTCGGCAGGGCCTCAAAGGATCACTTCTTAGGCTCCATCCCGCCCAATCGGTAAATATCTAAAATGCAGTTTAGAGACACCATGGCTTCCGGACCGCTTACCGGCGGCTGCTCTCCGGCTAGGATGCTTCTGGCAATGGCCTGCAGCTGTGCTGTATGGTTGTCCACTGGGATAGCACCAGGATCAGAACTGCCGGAACCTCTAGGCGTGGGATCCAGGTAATCTTCCTCATTCATTCCCTCGACCTGCCAGCGGACGATGCGCCCAGCTTCCAAAGCAACGGAGCCCTTTTCGCCGTAGAGCTCTATCCGCTCAGGATAACCCGGCTTCATCGCTGTGGACCCGACTATGTACCCCAGGGCTCCCGATTCAAACTCCAAGACTGCCGCTGCCAGGTCTTCAACCTCAATGGGATGCAGCGATGTCCGGGCGAAACTCTTAATGGTCTTTACCTTGCTGCCCATGAACCAAAGGAGCAGATCAATTGTATGAATCCCCTGAACCAGCAAGGCTCCACCGCCGTCAAACTCCCATGTTCCCTTCCAAGGCTTTGATGTGTAGTAACTCTCGTTCCGGTGCCACTTGATGGCTGCCTCGCCATAGAGCAGGCGTCCTAAAGCCCCTTCATCCAAGGCCTTTTTTACCTTACCTATGGCCGGGGCGAACCGGGTCTGTAATATCACCGCCAAGCGGACTCCAGCTCGGTTGGCCACGGCAATTAACTGCTCACCAGCCTCTTTAGTAACATCAATGGGTTTTTCTACAATCAAGTGCTTGCCGGCCTCTGCCGCCTTGCAGCCGTACTGGGCATGGATTCCCGCCGGCAGGCATATATCAACTATGTCTACCTGGGGATCAGCTATCATCTCATCGTAGGAACCATAGGCCTTTACATTCCACTTTTCCGCTAGGGCTTTGGCGAGATCAGCTGCAATGTCCCATACGCCCGCAACTTCCAGCTCGGGGATTTGCTCAATAGCCCGGATGTGAAACTCGCTGATCATGCCGCAGCCGGCAATGGCCACCCGCAGTTTGTCCTTTGCCATCTAATCTGCCTCCTTTAGTGCTTCATGATGTCCGACCTGACGAAAGGAATCCCGTCAAACTCCACTTCTATTCCGGCATTGGCTTTCCTGCTCCAAGGAGACAGCTCATCCCCTCGAGGATTTTTGCCTTCCGGCGAGAATAATTCCAAGCGAGGTGATCAATCGTTGCGACACATAGCCCGTCTAATCATGATTTCCCGAAAGTATTGGCGTTGGATGGCAGTTGCCCTCATAGCTATGATCGGTGCAACCTTAGCTACTCTAGCCGGTCCATGGCTTATTAGAAGTCTCTTGCGCTCTATTGAAGAAAGCATACTTGTTGATCAGACACTGGCTGCCCGCCGGGTTGTAACCACATCGCTAGCTTTGCTGCTGGTCTATGCCCTCCGCCCTGCCCTCAGGGCCCTTCAGACATGGTCTACCCACGTGGCTGGCTGGGGCAGTGTGGCTGAGGCAC
>JAAYHH010000126.1 GCA_012735435.1 Bacillota bacterium
ACACCGGCAACATCCTCGGCCCGCATCCGCTTAGCAGCAGCTACGGCCAAGCCCATGCTGTTGATAATCCTATCTTCCACAATGAATTCCAGGTTGTCGCCGGCTTCCTCTGCCCTAGCCTCGAGGACCTGTTTAATTTTGTACAGGTAATCACGGTTGTGCTGTTCATCCTGGGAGTGGATGGCCGGTCTTTCGTCAGAAATTACTACAATCCCGATTTTCGCTCTAGTTTTCGAGCCCACAACAAAACCCCCTTCTCATGATTTTGCTTGTTCTACCAACGCACTGGTCCGCAAGATGCCCGAATAACCAGTTCCGGCTTTAAAACAACCTCTTGCCATTCGGGCGGAGCAGTGCCTGTCAGCCGTTGAAATAAAATCTCGGCAGCCAATGTTCCCATGCTGTAAGTCGGCTGCCGCACTACTGTAAGGGGCGGTACAAAGAACTCTGCCCACTCAGAATCGTCAAAGCCAATCACAGACATATCCTCGGGAATTCTTACCTGGGCCTCGGTCAAGGCCCGCAGGCATCCAATAGTCATGGAGTTATTGGCGGCAAATATAGCCGTAGGCCGCTCTCCTAGCTCCAGCAGAGCCTTGGTCGCCTCATATCCGCCTTCGATGGTAAAATTGCCGTCAACCACCAAGGCTTGATCGACGGTTATCCCAGCTGCCCGATAAGCCTCCTCATATCCCCGCAGACGCTCCCGTCCAGTGAGGGTATCGCTCTTACCGGCAATGAGCCCGATACGCCGATGCCCCAGCTCGAGCAAATGACTGACTGCTTTATAGGCACCATTCCGGTTGTCCACCACGATGGCATCAGCTGAAACTCCTTCACATACCCGGTCAATGAAAACAAAGGGCAGGGTCTCCCGGTCCACTTTGTCTAGGTCATGATCTCGATCAGATGCGACGGCAATAATGAATCCATCGACGATCTTGCTTCGAAAAGTGTCGATGTACTGCCTCTGCCTAATCGAATTCTCGTCTGTATTACAGAGCATCACCCGATACTCATATTTGCTCGCCACATCTTCTACACCCCGGGCAACCGATGTAAAGAACTGGTTGCGGATATCGGGGATGACCAAAGCGATGATGTTGGTACGGCCCATTACCATGCTTCTTGCGATTTTATTGGGCTGGTAGCCTAGTTTCTTCGCGGCAGCCGTAACCTTCATCCGCATCTCCACTGAGCCGTAGTTGGGATCATTTAAGACTCTAGATACACTGGCAATGGATACCCCAGCTTCTAAAGCCACATCCTTAATGGTTGTCATGTGATCACCGATCGCTTTCTAGTAAAACGTTTTACGTTTCTACCTGTGATAAATATACTATTTTCAGCAAGGACAATCCTGCTTCCTATTACGAAAAATCCTGCGCGGGAATAAAACGTTTTCCAGCATAACAAGATAGGCCCCTAAGGGCCAAAGACATTAAGCCTGTCCTCTTCCTAAGCAGTTCCCCGGGCTTCTAGAAACCTGGTAAGGCTCTGCCAGTCAGATCGGGAGAATACACCCCTGTCCAGCTGCCAATACTGTGCCGGCTCTTGCCCTTGGACATCGGCGATCAGTTCAACAAGTTCGGGATGACAGGTAAGGACAAATACCTGATGCCTTTGGGCAAGGCGCTTTAGGGCCCGCACCCCCTGGTAAGCGTGGCGCCGGTCGAAATTCACTAAGCTGTCATCGAAAATCACCGGTAAAGGCGGCTCGATTTCCTGGATCCGCCCTAACCGAACAGCCAGAAACAGCTGCTCACTAGTTCCCCGGCTGAGGGCATCAGGAAGAAATTCCCTTCCGTCCTGGGCGGTCACCTGGAAACCAGCCTCAGTCAAATCATCCATGGGCAATATCTGCTCATATTCACCCTGGGTAAGCTCCCGCAATATCTCGCTGGCCCGGGTAAGGAGCGAATCCCTGGCCTCAGCAAGAAACTCCTTATACAAAACATCTAGGAAAAAGGCTGCTACCCTGTGAACGGCAAACCTCCTGGCTAGGGGCTCAAGATGCCCCCTAGCCTCATCGATGGTTTTCTGGGCCTCAGCCAATGTTTGGTCTGTATCCAGGGCCGCTATGGTACGCCCCAGCTCAGCCCGTTCTTCCTCTAACTGCTGAAGCTCAGAAGCGATCCTGCTTGCAGCCTCTTCCGCCAGCCTCGAGCCCTCCTGCAGGTCCATTCCGGTAGGATATTCCTGATAGAGGCTATCTAGGACCTTCAGGTAATCTGCCTCCGACAGCGCCCCATCCCTATCTCTGACAGCTGCGGCCTCATCTAGAGCTGTCTGCAAGGCAGCGCCTTCCCTGCGGCCCAGAGAGTGCCTGATCCTTCGGGCAATAGTTATCCTTTCCTCAACATACCTTTGATACTTAGCCCGCTCCTCCCCTGCCTCAATAACTGCCTCCAGATGCCTAGAGGGGTCTTGCTGCACCTGACTGTCAACCTCTTCCCCAAAGTACCGGGCTTCTCCAATCAACCCAGCAATACGTCCCTCAAGGCCAGCCAGCTTGATCTTGGCATCTTGCACCTCTTTAGCCCGCTGCAGGTCCTCCCAGGCCTTCTCAATTGCGATGGCCAAGCGGCTGAAAGAAGCGGCAGTCGGCTCGACATCTTCAGTCCAATCTCCCAGCTCACCAGCCAGTTCAGACAGCTTCTCAAGCTCCGGCAAGATTGCGTTAAGCTCGTCTTCAAGCACCCCTGCTTGGCGCTCTAGATCCTTATGTCTATGCCACAACTGCCTAAATTCAGCCAGCCGCGCTGCATAGCGCTGGCCATCCGCGGCTTCCGTCAGGCCGAGAATATCCCGGTAAAATTCCAGTCTCGTTTCCGCTTGCTCGCGGCGCATCTCAAACTGCTGGAATCCCTCGCTGCTTACGGCCTTTAAAGGAAGACCAATTGAGCTTGCGATCTCCTGCAGTTTTTCCCTAAGGGTGCGCCGTTCATCTCTGACGATATTATCGGCGATGGTGCGATGGACATAGTAGAGTCCAAGCCCCACCACACCTGCAACGGCAAGGCCAATCCCCAATACAGGCACCCCAATGCCGATGATTACCCCCAACACCACGGCCAAAGCAGCACCCGCGGCATAGGTTCTAAACTGCTTGCCGAAGTCCGCCACGTCTATCTGCTTAAGCCGCTGGATAATGCGGTCCGCTTCTTCTAGAATCTGATGTTCCCGCACGGCCCGAAGCAGCTGATCTTCATCCACTTCTGTAACTATCCTGTCCAGATGTTCAAAGTCCCCTCTCCAGGTTGGGTCCATTGCCAGGATGTCGGTTTGCAAACGACGTTCCTCTAGCTGCTGCTCTTCCCGTCTTTTCTCATAGGTATTAATGCGGGCAAAGATGCCGGATAAATTCCGGAAGGCCAGGTCAAGATCATCAGCCCTTGCCAGCAGGGCTTCCTGCCATTCCTTTACATCCCTGTCCTTTGCCTGGTGACGGAGAGCAGAAAGCTTCTCCTCAAAATCCCCTAAAGCAGCTTCATAGTTTTCTTGAAGAACCCTAGCCTTTTCCAATAGTCCGTCTGGATAATGGCTAAGGAGCCGCTGGACCTTTGGTTCAGACAAGATGCGGCCTAATTCAGACCACCGAAAATAATCTTCATAGTTGCGAAGCAGTATCTCCATCCTAACAACATGCTGAGCGGCGGCATCCTGCTGATTCTTCAAATCCTCAATCCGGGCTTCAATATCTGCCAGCCGCTCCACCATGGTTCGGTATTCGTCCATTGCGGCCAGGGCATCATCCCGCTGTTGGATCCCCTGTTCGATCTGGGTGTAATACGGCTTGAACATCCTGACCTTCGGGTTGCCGTGTTTTCCCCCGATTCTTTCCGCTTCAGCTTCTAGTTCCGCTTTCAGTTTCGGGAGCCTTGCTATGTGGGCAAGTCCTGCCCCTAACAAAACAGACTGCAGCTTCGCCTGCTCTGATTTTGCTACTCCCTCCGGCAGAAGCCGCAGTTCATCTAGGCTGATGGTAAACAGCTGATGATAGGTGAACATATCTAGTCCGCCAAAGAGCGAATCTATGCTGCCTGGTTCACCCTGGGGTCGAGAAACCCGGGGCTTGCTATGTCCCGTTAGACGCAGGTGCCACAGCTCATCGTCTAGAGTCATAGCCGCTTCCACATGGTACTCATGGGTCGGCGGCGGTAAGTTGGCTCCCTGGGGGAAACCATAAGCGAGATATCTCAAAACCTGCATAAAGGTAGTCTTACCGGACCGATTCGGTCCGCCGATGACAACTAACCCTGGTCCCAACTCGTCCAGTGTTTGATTGCGAAGTATGCCAAAATCCCCGATGTATAACCGCTGGATCTTCACTGCACCTCAACCCCTTCCAGCAGTTTTTCATACGCCAGCTCCTTCGCCTGTTCTATAATCCCGGCAACAACTTCAGGGGTTGCGGCCAGTTTGGTTTCATTGGGATGTTCGGGATCGTAGTTTGTTTCCCAAATCTGACCTAGGGCGTTATCAAGCTGCTTTCTCAACTTAGCATCGCTGAGGCAGCTTTCCGCAATTAGCTTGAGCTGCCTCGCCAGGGGCCACGACTCCATCATGTCATCCCATTTAGGCAGAGCGGGACCGGTTTGAATTTGGATAGATTCAGTCCAAAGGAAAGGCCTATGCTCTTGAAATTCCCGGAGGGAGTAAAGCAGTTCATCGCTTTCTTCTTCTGCCTCTGCCAAGAGCTCATGAACCGGTCCCCTTCCCGTCAACACCCAGCGCACAAGGTAGCCCTCCGGCTGCCAGGATGTATCTGCAAGGGGGATATCCGGCATCCTGACTTCTTCCTCTAAAAGCTGCTCTGCCTTTCCCCTTAGGAGCCGCTCAAGATCAGAAAGATTCATGATGGGCTCATTTTCCCAAGGCTCATCAATGGCTATCTCGATTTCCATCCATACATAGGGCGAAATGGGCACGAACTTCATCTCCCCAGCCTTCCCTTGGGAAAGCTCTACCAAGAGGCACCCCCCTACCCCCTGCTCACCGGGATGGCGTCCCTGGGGTGTGCCGGGATAAGCAATGGTCGGCAAGCCGCTCCGGATAATCCGCGGCTGGTGGACATGGCCCAGCGCCCAGTAGTCCATATAATGCTGATTCAATAAATCCTGCATGCTGCAGGGAACATAGTTGCGGTCCTTAGGATCGAGGGCGGTGTGCAAAAGTCCAATGTTGATAGCTGCATCATCCGGCGGGCTAAACATGGCGTGCAGCGGCCGGGCCTCCCGGCGGGACTTATACGAAACTCCCAATATCCTGGCTACCGTAACGCCGCCCTTCTCGATTTCATAGAAACCAAGCTCGTCCGCAGGGCAGGCATGGAAATTCTTCGGCATATCCAAGAGCTCATGCCGATCTCCCAAAGGATCGTGGTTGCCGTATACAGCATAAACATCTATGCCGGCCTCATCTAAACGCCGAACCTCTTCCTGCAAACACCGGGCTGCCTTTACCGATCGGGCTTCCTGGTGATATAAATCGCCGGCTACCAAGACAAAATCCACATCATACACCAGCGCTGCATCGCAGATCCTCCTCCAAGCCTCAAAGCTGGCCTCCATCAAGCGGTTCTCCAGCGCTCTAGACGCACCGGAAAACCCCTGAACGGGGATTCCCAGATGCAGATCGGCTGTATGAAGAAACCTCACAGAAGCAGACATGTTACCACCCTCTTTAACCTAATAACTTCTTCATCTTTCAGACAAATCCTACCCCGCCTGCTGGTGAGGGCTTTCCGGGTCTTTTTTATCACTGGGCTTTGCCTTTAGCAGGTCTAATTCCGCATATGGACAAGCCAGGGAAATACTGTAATCATGATGAACTCAAAGTCAATGTGGAAGGTCGGGGAAATAATTCCTCACGGAGAAATGGAGGAGAAGGCTTTGAAAAAGAGCAAATGGGCTTTGCTCGCTGTGTTGTTGGGAATTATGGTGGCTATGAGTGGGTGTTTTGGAGGGAGCTATGCCACAGGTGGTGTGACGGGGGGTTGTATACGCGCCGAAGGAGGATTCAGATCTTCACGAGGCAGAGAGAAAACTTCTTGTTAAAGACCTTGTCATTGACCCACCACCGGAGGGTTATGTTCCTTTGGCAGGTGCAGTACCCGGCAAGACCATCCTGGTAACCACCCACCCATTGGTGCGGGGTGATGCTCAATCGGGGTACCGCACCGCTGACATGGTTTTTGTCAGTACTGGGGACGGTCAGGTGGTTGCCGCTACCCAAA
>JAAYHH010000018.1 GCA_012735435.1 Bacillota bacterium
AAGTAGCCCGCCTGATCATTAGTAATGGGATGATTCTATATGCCCTGACCAGGCGAGACGGGAGGGAAGTTGCGTGAAAACCCAAAGTGCTGCATTACCTAGGCAAAGGGGTATGGATGTCTCCTTGCTCAAGAAAAATGCTGTACCACTGCTGTTTCTAGTTCTGTGTATACTCGGGGTCAGATTATCAGGGATGGATCCCCGCTTTCTCCTTTATGAAATCGTATCTCGGTTTGCCCGGAATTCGTTCCTGGTCTTGGCACTGCTGATTCCGGTCTCTGCCGGATTGGGTTTGAACTTTGCCATTACCATTGGAGCGATGGCAGGCCAAATCGCAATTATCACTATTACTCACCACCAGATTAAAGGTTTGACAGGTCTGGTCTCGGCTATGCTTCTTGCCGTTCCCTTGGCGGTGGTCATGGGGTATCTAGCTGGTATGGTGATGAACCGGGCGAAAGGCCGGGAGATGATCACCTCCATGATCCTAGGGTTCTTCGCCAACGGCCTGTATCAGCTGCTGTTTCTCTTCTTGGTTGGTACAGTAATTCCCATGAAGAACCGCTCCATGATGCTGCCTGAGGGAGTGGGACTGCGAAATACCATTGACCTGTACGGTGTTTCTAGGGCCTTGGACAATTTGTGGCGGATTAACATTGCAGGTATTTGGGTGCCCATGGGTACTCTGGCTCTGGTCGCACTACTTTGCGTAGTACTGCATTATTTCATGAGAACCCGCCTTGGACAGGAGATGCGAGCTGTCGGTCAGGACCGGCATATTGCCGAGGTAGCCGGTATTGATGTTGACCGGATTCGAATTGTTGCCATGATCTTTTCCACGGTTCTGGCTGCCTGGGGCCAGCTGATCTTCTTGCAGAATATCAGCACCCTGAACACTTACAACAGCCACGAACAAGTGGGTACCTTTGCAGTTGCTGCCCTTTTGGTGGGAGGCGCTACTGCTACAAGGGCCTCTATCTGGCAGGCACTGGTGGGCCTACTGCTGTTCCACACTCTGTTTGTGGTGTCGCCCCAAGCCGGCCAAGCCCTATTTGGGATACCCCAGATTGGCGAATACTTCCGGGTGTTCGTAGCCTATGGAGTCATCGCGGTAGCGTTGGCACTCCATTCATGGCAGAGCCGTTCTAGATAAGCTTCAGGAGAAGCTTCAGGCAGCGAATTGGCCGTAAGCAGCTGCTTTAGTACTGCCGGGTTTCCCCGCCTACACCTTGGCCACACCTTGGTGCTGGAACTTCTTGGGAAGGGAAAGTCGTATCGGTGTGGAATTATATCCTGAGTTCTTAAGAGAGGAAGGTTGGAGACTTTGGCAGCAATGGATGCAAAATTGGCAGCTCTACGGCAAGGGTATGAATGCAGCTGTGGACAAACCCACCATTTGTCTATAGGGGATATAGAGGTAGCGTATGATGTCTTGGCAAGAATCCCAGATAAGTTAAGGGATTTGGGTTTCGAAGGTCCAGTCCACCTAATTGCCGATAGCAATACACTAACTGCGGCTGGATCAAAGGTTGCAGATGCTCTGAGGCAAGCTGGGTTTTCTGTGAGCGAGACGGTCTTTGTTACCCCAGACGAAGCATTGGTTCCCAATGAAGCGGCTCTAGCTAAATTGTTTATAGAAGTGCCTGTAACAGCTGAGGTATTGGTAGCTGTAGGTGCCGGGACCATCACAGATCTGGTGCGGTTTGCGGCTTACAAGATGGGTAAGCCCTTCGTGAGTGTACCTACTGCTCCATCCATGGATGGATATGCCTCAGCTGTATCGCCGTTAATCGTCGGCGGGTTTAAGCGCACCTTTTCCGCTAACCCGCCGCGAGCTATCTATGCAGATCTTGATGTGTTATGCAGGGCTCCCATGTGGATGATTGTCGCCGGGTTTGGCGACCTGGTGGGGAAATATACGGCTAAAGCTGATTGGGAGCTGAGTCGAATCATAAATAATGAGTATTTCTGTCAATCAAGCCTTGATCTCATGGCGGCAGCCCTGGAGCTTTGCACAAGCAACCCCGAGGGGTTGACTAGGCGAGAGCCCCAACTGATCAAGGGGTTGATGGAAGGTCTTATCTTGTCGGGTATTGCCATCAGCATGGCCGGCAGTTCGCGGCCTGCCTCCGGGGCCGAGCATCAGCTCGCCCACTATTGGGAGATGCGCAGTCTCCAGGAAAATCAGCATTTCCACCTGCATGGTACAAAAGTGGGAGTGGCAACTCCCTTGGTTCTGGGCATATACAATAAGGTACTTAGATTCGATCCCAGCACCATTGATTTAAATAGTTTAGCGGAGTCCCATCAAGGCCCGGAGACGGTTGAAGCCGCGGTGCGGGCCCATTATGGGTCCATGGCTGACGAAATCCTGGCAGAGTCCCACGGGAAGAGACTAACTTGGAGTGCCAGGGAGGAGAGGGTTCGGCTGATTCAAAGCAAATGGGAGGAGATCCAAAGAACTTTAGCTTGGCTGCCTAGTGCCGAGGTGGTCACCGAGATGCTGACCCGTGCCGGAGCAGAGAGCAGTCCTGAAAGTTTGGGACTTCCCGATGAATGGGTAAAGGATGCTCTCACCTATGCCAGGCATTTGAGGAGTCGATATACAGTCATGGATCTGGCTGCAGAGCTTGGAATCTAATCTATGTGGAGGGCTGTGTCGTGGGAGAGCAGCTGACTTTAGCTTTGGTTTTCGGAGCTGGATTTCTTTCCTTCGCATCACCCTGTGTCTTGCCCTTGCTGCCGTCATTTTTGTCTTACGTTTGCGGTCTATCGATTCAAACCGACGGCACAGAATACAGCTGGTCAGAACGCAAGCGGGTATTAGCCCATACACTTGCTTTTGTTGTGGGGCTTTCTACAGTCTTTTTGGCTCTAGGTTGGTCTGCTTCTCTTTTTGGCAAGCTGCTCTTTGATTACAGTCACATACTCCGGATTATTGGTGCGATTTTTATAGGCCTGATGGGCTTAAAGCTCTTGGGAGCATTCTCTTTGCCCTTTCTCGATCGTGAATGGAGGATTCACCCCGGCAAGCCGGTAAGCTATCTGGGGTCACTGCTCCTAGGAATTGCCTTTGCGGCTGGATGGACACCGTGCATAGGACCAATCTTAGCTGCTGTATTGGTACTAGCTGGTTCCCAACCTCATATGGCTCTGGCATATCTAGCTGCATATACAGTTGGTCTAGCGATTCCGTTTCTGCTGTCTGCTTTGTTTATGAGCAGCTGGCCAGGATTGAGGCGTTACTTGAGGGTAGTTCAACCGGTGGCCGGCGTTATTCTACTCATATTCGCCGTTTTGCTGGCAACCAATTGGCTTGCAGGTCTTTCGACCTGGTTTATCGCAAAAATGTCCCGTATTTAGTACGGTAAAATCAGTGATCTCAGGCCGTTTTGCCCACTGGAAGAAGCAGGATGTTTTGCCGATGTGTCAAAATGAGAAATTGTGTGCTGAACTAGGTTTGTCACCAAAGGCGGCCACGGTGTATATACAGGAGGTGTAGTGGTTGCCACCCTCGCAGTTTAACGTGCCAGCGGGCACCAAAGGATGGCTAAAAGTACTGCTGGGCTTCGCTCTGATCGTGGCCGCATTGTTGGGCGTCATGAATGGCGAGGTTTATGCCTTCGTCAACATCCGAGGAACTGTTGAGACGGCTATGGTGGAGCTTTTTCAAGGCCCGGTGGAGCTCGGAGAAGTAGGCTTAAGCGGCTTAAATAGGATCGTGATCCAAGATCTGACGGTGAAGGATCCCCTGGATGACTCCGTGGTTCTGCTCAGCGTGGACGAGCTGGTCCTGCGCTATAGCCTCCTGGAATTGGTAATCCACTTAAGCAACGCCCAGAAAGCTATCAATGAAATAGTGCTTCGCAGTCCAGAGCTTTGGGTGCGAACTGAAGACAGCGGCCAATGGAATGTGAGCCGGCTTTTCCGTACTCAGAATAACCTAGATGGAGATGCAGTGGACCTGACGCTTAAGATGGAAAAGGGCAAGGTCCGGTTTATCGGCACCAACTTGGGCATAGGGGACATCACCATTGGGCTGGATGGAGTGCTTAAGGTGAATGGCTCCAAATTAGCCTTGGAGCGGGCATCCTTTAAGGTATTCGAGTCCGAGTTTGTTGCCAGCGGAACTTTGGGTGCCGGAGCAGTTGATCTGGTCTTGAAGGGTTCTGACCTGGATCTTGGCCGCATTACGGCATGTTTCCCCCAGACCCAGGACATTATGGTCCGGGGCAAGGCGGAAATGGAAGTTCGGGCCAACGGGTCTTTGGCAGAACCGGTCCTGAATGCCATGGTGGCCATGGAGAGGGGAAGACTGGAGTTTCCCGCCCACGATCATATAGCTTATTCTGTTGACAAGCTGGAAGGCTTTTTCCGCTATGAGGATCAGATACTTGAGGTTACTAAGTTAGATATAGTTCAGGGTGATGCCCGCTTCCAGGCCCGAGGAGTAATCGACGGTCAAGGGGATATGAATCTGAACATCATTGCTCAAGCCTTTGACTTGGCCGACAATCTCCGTTTTTTGGATACCTACGGGATTTCCGGCAAAGCCAATGTGGCAGGTGTTCTGTCGGGTACAATTTTACAGCCGGATTTTCGTGGAGAGCTTTACGTTACCAAGGGCACCTTCTGGAACCTGGCCTATGATGAGCTGAGGGGTCAGGTAGCTCTAGATTTGGATAGTTTGGAGCTTAACGGGTGGAATATTCGCAGTGACCGGTCCATCTACGCCCTGGGAGGAAGTATCGGCTTTGGAGCGGTGCCGGATGTTGAGCTCACGCTGCAGTGCAGCGCCGGAAGGGCGGAGCACATTCTGACCATGCTTGAGATTCCAGGTGATCTGACCGGCCGCTTGGACGGTACGTTGGAGATCAAGGGTGCCAGCGGAGCATGGACTACAAGGGGCAAAGTCCACCTGAGTGATGCCCGCTACCAGGATCAAGTTTTTGAATCCGGCAGCGCGGAGTTCGTTATCGGGCCGGATAACAGAATCTCAATTCATCGGGGCACTGTCACCATGGGCGGCGGTATAGTAGACTTCTCTGGAACTACTCAATCTGACGGGGCTCTGGTGTTGGATGTAAGGGTTCAGAACATCTTAGCTGACAGTTTCCTATTGCTGAAGGACTGGGCAGACCAGTTTGAAGGCCGGATCAATCTGTCCGGTACCGCCTCCGTGAGGGGTTCATTGGCTAGGCCCTGGGTGAGGATGCAGTTATCACTAGATGAAGCGACAAGTCAAGAAGCAGGAATGGAATTTGATGTACTGGTCCAGGGAAGGCAGGTAGTAGTTAACGGCCGCGTCTTGCAGATCCCAGCGAGAACTAACTGATCGGATAACACTGACTTGACTTGGGCGGGCCCAGGATCAAGTGCTCTATAAGGCAGATGAAGTAGATGGATAAAATAGAGTAAGATGGAGTTAGAATAGATAGGTCAGCCGGAGGAAATAACGAACTTCACAGCTTCACGAATCAATATCGGCTGAACCGCCAAGGTCTGAACTAAAAAGTTCTGGATAAGAAGCTATAGATAGGCAGCAGACAGAGGGGCAGGAATGCCCCTCTGTTAATACCTTCGGACAAATTGCTGCTGCCGACACGGCAGCGGATACTATAGGAAGAATTGATGATTGCCGATCTTAATAGTAGGCGGCTGCTGCCGTACCCACAGATTTGGGTCCGGTGACACCTTGTCGGGATTGAAAAAGCCTGTGGCACCGAGGGATGGGTCTTGTCCAGCTATGGCCGCGTAAACGGCTCTCATTGCGATGTCGTATTGCTTTCTATCGGATTCTCGGTCAAGCTTAAGCTCCCAAATGCGGCCATCAAGTACCGGAGAGTACTGATAGTACACTTTGTCGCCAACTGTTACGGTCTCCATGATCACTTCCTCTAGCGTGTTGGGGTAACGGGGATCGGCTAGACGGTTGAGTACGCTGGCTGCCACGGCTATTCGTCCCTCTTCTGGTTCCCCTATTGCTTCGGCCCACACCAGCCTGGCGAAAAGCTCCATTTCGTATGGAGTGAAACGAAGATCCATGGTGACATTCAGCATTACCGATTCGGAATTGATGGTGACCTGACCTTCGTAGGTGTGGAAATGATCGGCGGTTATGCGAATGTCGTACTTGCCAGCCTCCAGTCCGGTTACGGTGAACTGCCCGCTGTCAGTGACGATCCGGTGGGATCCGATATGTACCGTAGCCGTCGGGGTAAAACCATCAATGCCTTTGAAATTGATTACTCCCCGCAGGGTCGACAGCGCCGGCGTTTTTCCAGGCGGATCGTCAACGTCCCGAGGGACGGTGGAGAAAGATGTGCACCCGCTTGCCAAGACCAGAAACATGATAGCTACCAGAAGTAAAGGTATGCTGCGTCTAGGTGTTAACATACAGTAACTCCTTTCACGTGCACTAAAATGACTACTGGTAGGTATATGACAGGGAGACATAGATTTCCTGGTGGTAAGTTATGGACAGGCTGCCATGGAATTGGAGTGAGTAAAGTGATTACAATCGGCACTGCTGGCTATTCCTACCAAGACTGGGTCGGACCCTTCTATCCATCGGGACTGGACAAAAGGGAATGGCTGGAATTTTACGGAAGACAGTTTACCTTTACCGAAGTTAACTCCAGCTTTTATCGAATGCCAAATCCTTACATGCTGGTCAGAATGGCGGAAAAAACCCCTTCGGATTTTAAGTTCGCGATCAAGGCTTATCGAGGGATTACCCATGAGCGGAATAATTGTGCAGAAGACTGCAGGCAGCTGGCGGAGGCTGTCAAGCCCCTGGTTGAGGTGGGCAAGTTAGCGTGCATTCTAGTTCAATTCCCTACAAGCTATCACAACACCCGGGAAAACCGTAGCTACCTGGCAGACATAAGCAGGTATTTTGAGGAGTATCCTACTACTGTGGAGTTTCGGCATAAGAGCTGGGCACAGCCAGCGGTTTTTTCATATCTGAGAACCTTGAACTTGGGCTATGTCTGTGTAGATGAGCCCCGATTTGACAATCTCATGCCTCCAATAGTGGAGGCGACGGCATCCCCGGCATACGTCAGGTTTCACGGTCGAAACTACGAAAAATGGTGGCATCATCAAGAGGCGTATGAACGGTATGACTACCTTTACACCAGTGAAGAACTGGCAGAGTGGGTCCCAAAGCTGCGGGAATTGGAGAAGGCAGCAGGGCAGGTTTATGTGGCAATGAACAATCATTATCAAGGAAAAGCCGCTATCAATGCGAAAATGCTGCAGGAGCTCTTGATTTCCAGCTAGATTGACGGGCTTGGCCTTTTCTGGTATTATAGCGGAAAGTTTGGTTGAGATGGGAGGGATAAGCGGTGAGTTTTGAAGAAAAATTCGGGAAAGAAGGCCTCACCTTTGATGATGTGCTGCTGATTCCAGGGGAATCGGATGTACTTCCCAGGGAAGTTTCTACCAGGACAAAGCTGACGGCCAGAATTGAACTGAATATCCCGTTGATGAGTGCCGGAATGGATACAGTCACCGAGGCCCGCCTGGCTATCGCTATGGCCCGGGAAGGCGGCATCGGTGTTATCCATAAAAACCTATCGATTGAGGATCAAGCAGGAGAAGTAGATAAGGTAAAGCGATCGGAAAGCGGTGTTATCGTCGATCCCATCTATCTGTCACCTGAACATTCGGTCCGAGACGCATTGGAGATCATGGCCCGATATCGTATCTCCGGGGTGCCCATCACGGAAAACGGACGCTTAGTGGGAATTCTGACCAACCGAGACTTGGTATTTGAGGAAAACTTCGATCAGCCGGTCGCCAATGTGATGACCAGTGAGAATCTCATCACTGCTCCGGTGGGGACTACCCTTGAAGAAGCTAAAGCGATCTTGCACAAGCACAAGATTGAAAAACTGCCCTTGGTGGATGATAAGTATCTGCTCAAGGGACTTATCACCATTAAGGATATAAAGAAAGCCATCCAGTATCCCTATGCAGCCAAGGATCACCAGGGGCGTCTGCGGGTGGCAGCAGCGGTGGGAGTCGGCGCTGATTTGGCTGATCGTGCAGCTGCCCTGGTGGAAGCCGGTGTTGACGCGCTGGTTGTAGATACTGCCCACGGCCATTCCAGAAGGGTAATAGACTCCGTTGCCTGGCTGAAGGATAAATACGGAGACCGGGTAGATATTATCGCAGGCAATGTGGCTACTGCAGAAGCGACTAAGGCTTTGATAGAAGCAGGGGTCGATGCCGTTAAGGTTGGGATTGGTCCAGGCAGCATCTGTACAACCCGGGTAGTAGCTGGGATTGGTGTCCCCCAGGTTACCGCTATATGGGATTGCTCTAGGGCTGCCGCAGGAACTGGAGTTCCCATCATCGCCGATGGCGGCATCAAGTACTCTGGGGATATTGTAAAAGCAATTGCTGCTGGAGCCGATGTGGTGATGTTGGGAAGCTTGCTGGCCGGTACAGAAGAATCCCCTGGCGATACTGAAACTTATCAGGGAAGGCGCTACAAGGTATACCGGGGCATGGGGTCTTTGGGTGCCATGAAGGAAGGCAGTTCGGATCGTTATTTCCAGGAAAGGGAGTCTAAGTTGGTGCCAGAAGGCATCGAAGGCCGGGTGCCTTACAAAGGGCCGGTGTCGGAGACCATATTTCAACTGGTGGGCGGTCTGAGGGCTGGAATGGGTTATTGCGGAACTAGAAATATAGAGGAGCTAAAGACCAAAACCAAGTTTGTTCGGATCACCTCTGCAGGCTTGCGAGAAAGCCATCCCCACAACATCCAGATCACTAAGGAAGCCCCTAACTATCACCTATAAAAAATAAGCACACAGCGTTGCAAGTCCCGGGTTCGGTAATTTACCGGATTCCGGGATTTGCTCTTGTAAGCTGGGCAAGACGGGGAAGACCAAGAATCTACATTACTTTGAGGAACTATGTTATGATAGACGGGGAGTTGAAGGCAGATGCAGCCTGGAGAAGGACCTTTCAGTTCGGTTTGGGATGTCGTGACCATCTTGGCCCTCAGTCTGGTGATAGTTCCAGCTTTAGTGTACATGAGCTGCAACATGCTGCTCGGTGCAGCAACTAATTTCCCTGCCGACAAAATCCAACAGATTAACTTGGCTATCGCGATGTCTGCACAAGAGGCAGCGCTTTTTCTGTTGCCGTGGGGTGTTGTCTGGAGCGTGGGCGGCGGCCTAAGGGATATAGGACATGTATGGCGCAGGCCTGTTCAAGACGCTCTAGCGGGAATTGCCCTAGGGATCCTTTGCTTATTTGTCAGTCTGATATGCGAGCGAATCAGCCTAGCGGTGTTTGGACTATTCTTAGATGACGCCGCGGTGATGCAGATGCTGAGCCAGGAGAATGAGCTAGTGGCCAATGTGCTGAAAGCCGGCCATTCCCCTTGGCTTCGCTTATATATGTGGGTGCTGGTGGTATTGGTGGTGCCCATCGCGGAGGAGACCTTTTTTCGGGGTTATGTCCTTAGCGTCTTTAGCCTGCGGTGGGGAAAAGCAAAGTCCCTTGCCTTGGGGAGTTTCCTCTTTGCTGCTGTGCATGGGTATGTTATTCACTTTCTGCAGGTTTTCTTAATAGGGATGCTGTTGGGCTATGCATATCAAAAGAGAAAGACCCTGCTTACCCCGATTATTGCCCATGGTATTATGAATCTGTTGGTAGCCGTTGCGATTTCCATTAGCTAGGGACCAATAGGAAATAATTATCATTATATAGTCTGGAGTAGTGTGGGTAGGAGGGAGAAAGTTGGCAGCACTTCAACGGGTGTCGCCCAGCCCAGAGAAGGGCTCTTTGCGGCGACAGGTTATGACACTGGCTTGGCCAGCAGTCATAGAGAATTTATTGGTAATGAGTGTAGGTATTGCAGATACTGCCATGGTGGGGCTCTTAGGAGCAGCCTTTTTGGCAGGTGTAGAACTGGCCAACCGGCTGGTTAACTTGGGGGTAGCAATCTTTGCAGCAGTCCTCATCGGGACCACCGCATTGGTGGCCCGCAGCACAGGAGCTAATGATAAAAAGACAGCCAATGAAGCCATGCGCCAGGCATTGGTGCTGGTTGCACTAATCGGTGTACCGTTATTGTTTCTGGGAACACTTTATGCTGAGGATTGCGTAACTTTCATGATGGTCATGCAGGAGTCCCCTGACCCAGCAGTAATTGAGGCTGGAACGGTCTACTTGCAGATTACAATACCTTTCTTACTTTTTGCCTTGCTGATGATGACCATCAACTCCTGTTTGCGGGGTGCCGGAGATACTCGGACTCCCATGGTAATCACCGGAGTTTCCAATGTGATAAACATCGTAGGTAACTATATCCTCATCTATGGTGCAGGGCCAGTTCCTGCCATGGGCATCGCAGGCGCTGCTTGGGCGACCAATATTGCCCGCTTGGTTGGCGCCCTTTTGGTATTTAAGGCTGTATATGGAGAACGGGGAGTACTGTCTTTGCGGCTCAATGAGCGCTTCAGGTTTAATCCTGAAGTCATACGCCGGATTGTCAGAGTCGGCATTCCGGCAGCTGTAGAGCAGGGCCTGATGCGCAGTGCTCAACTAGTTTACGGCATGATCGTGGCTGGGTTGGATACGGTGAGTATTGCCGCCCATGCCGTGGCCCTTACGGCTGAATCCATATCCTTCATGCCCGGTGCTGGATTCTCCCTGGCTGCTACTACCTTGGTGGGTCAAAGTTTAGGTGCCGGTGATCCCGACCGGGCAGAGCAAAGTGGGTATGAATCCGGCAAAATGGCGACATTGGTTATGTCTGGTATGGGTATTCTCTTTTTTGTTTTCCCCCGATTTTTCGTTGGACTCTTTAGCCGAGATCCGGAGGTTATCGACCTGGCAGCTCAATGTCTGCGTATAGTAGCTATTTCACAGCCGGCGCTAGCTTGGGTAATGACCTTAGCAGGGGGACTTAGGGGAGTTGGAGATACCCGCTGGGTAATGCTGATCACTGTCTTGGGTTTCTGGGGTGTCAGGGTTACTATCGCCTATATTTTGGCAACTACTACGGATC
>JAAYHH010000127.1 GCA_012735435.1 Bacillota bacterium
GGCCTCCTTGGGCAACGGAGTAGATTTGAGCCACCTCAAGGGCCTCAGCAAAGGACAGCGGCGGCAGAATGCCCGGCAGGCAGCGGGCCAGGAGGGTCTTGCCGCATCCCGGAGGTCCCATTAGGAGCAAATTATGGCGGCCGGCAGCGGCAATTTCTAAGGCCCTTTTGGCGGTGAACTGCCCCCGAACCTCCGAAAGGTCGCTGTCAGCTTCAAGCTCAAGGTCAAAGTCTTTGCGGCGAGGAGTGACAAACTTACGGCGACCTTCCAGCATTGCAGCGGCATCTACGAGGCATCTGACAATACCGACTTCAATCTTGTCTACCAGCGCTGCTTCATCTTCATTATCCGCGGGGACTAAAGCCCGGGGTACGCCTGCATCCGCTGCTGCCAAGAGCATCGGCAGCACGCCGGCAACGCCCCTGACGCTGCCGTCCAGGGACAGCTCTCCCAAGATCAAGACACCTCTAAGAAGATCTGGTTCCAAGGTGCCGGAGGCTGCCAAGATTCCTAAAGCGATGGCTAAATCAAAGGCTGGGCCGCTCTTTCGCAGGTTTGCCGGAGCTAAGTTTACAGTGAGCCGCTGCAGGGGAAAGCCAAAACCTGAATTCTTCATGGCAGCCCGCACCCTTTGCCGGCTTTCCCGCACAGCAACATCGGGCAAGCCAACTATTTCAAATCCAGGCAGGCCCCTGGAAATATCCACTTCCACATCAATGAGAAAACCCTCAACACCTAAGACAGTTGCGCCGTGCACCTTGGCTATCATGAAAAAAGCCACCTTCCTTCTCCTCTTCTAGGACAAGGACTGGTGACTCCCAAAACTACATGCTAGGTTTATCAAATCCAGCCGTCAAAGGCTCCGATGATATGCTCAATCTGGTGCTGACCTGGGCTGATGCTCTGGATGATAATGACATCAAATCGACACAGACCATCAGACAGACCCCGGCTCCAAAGATAATGCTGGGCTGAGCGCCAGATCCGCCGCTGTTTCCGGCGGTCAACGGCCTCCTGGGGAAGGCCGAAGCGGGTGCTCTGCCTGCCCTTCACTTCAATGAAAACTATGGTACTACCGTCCCGGGCCACCAAATCAATCTCACCGCTCCTTGTGCGGTACTGCCGGGCTAGGATCTCATAGCCCTGCTCAATGAGGTAATTGGCGGCCATTTCTTCATAGAAGTTCCCTTTCTGTCTAAGGTTTACCACCATAAGCACTACACCATGTGGGCTACTCGCATATTCAGCACCGTAATAATGGTGGGTTTACTCAGAGCGCGCCCATAGGCATCGTACTTCACTTCCACCATTACAGAGTCAAAGGAATTTGCTCCTTTACCGACTACCATTCCAACTTCGCCTGTATTGAGCCTTACTTTGCTCCCCGGCGGATATGGAACAACATTGGCTAAAAAAGTATCAACAACATGCTTATCAAGCTGTCCTGACTCCTCCGACGCTAGTTCTTTAATTACTTTCAGGGCTGCAAAGGGCGTAACTCCCTTTCGGTATATCCGATCAGAAGTCATGGCGTCGTAGGTATCAGCTACAGCAACTATTTTGGCAAAGAGGTGGATCCCGTTGCCTGCTAAGGCCCGGGGATACCCGCTGCCGTCACTGCGCTCGTGATGCTGATATGCCACATGGGCCGCCCGGGAGGAAACCCCATCGCCTCCCCTTAAGAGCTGAAAGCCGTAAAGGGTGTGCTTCCTCATCTCAGTCCATTCCTTGGAAGTCAAGGGCGCGGGTTTAAGCAAAATCTCCTCGGGCACCTTAACTTTCCCCACATCGTGCAGAATAGCCCCCATGGCCAGGTCCCGCAGGGTCAGGTCATCTAATTCTAAAGCTATACCCAGCATTACCGATATAATGCAGACATTGACACTGTGGCCAAAGGTATATTCATCATGGCTTCGAATATCGGTTAGGGGCAGAATAACCTCCCGATTGGCCACAACCTCATCGACGATATCGTTGACCACCTGGGCAATGGGCTCTAGTTGCAGGGATGAGCCCAGTTTTACCTCATTAAAACTTCTCTTTACCACAGCAATGGCTCGACGCCGGGTAGATTCACGGACTGCTTCCCTAAAGGCTTCCGCCTCTACAGGATCCCCAACGTACACCGCCGGGAAGCCTAACTTCCGCAGTCTGTCGATATACGACTCTTTGATGACAACTCCAGCACTCAGCAATACTCTTCCATCGGCACTATAAACCGTCCGGGCCAGCTGCATGCCCGGTCTCAAATCTTCAACCCGTACAATCCGAATCTTTCTCACCCCTCGTGACGGCGGCATTCTCCCCAGCCAAACGTACCGGAGTATATGAATACCGGTGCACAGGGCTTGGACCATGCTCTTTTAACGCCTGCAAATGTTGGAAAGTTGGGTAGCCCTTATTAGCAGCGAAGCCGTAGATTGGATAGACAGTGTCCAGCTCTTCTAACAAGCGGTCCCTGGTAACTTTGGCAATGATTGAAGCCGCAGCTATAACATCGCAGCGGCCATCACCTTTGACAATCGCCCGCTGAGGACATGCCAGGCTCGGAACAGGAAACCGTCCGTCAACCAGGCAAAAATCCGGTGCCTGCTGAAGGGCTGACAATGCTCTATGCATCGCCATCAGACTGGCATTGTGAATATTGAGGGTATCTATCTCCTGGGGCTGCGCTATGCCGATTCCCACAGCGACAGCCCCTTCTTTGATCCTTTCATATAGCTCATTTCTCTGGGATTCCGACAGCCTCTTGGAATCATCCATCCCAAAGGAGGGCAAGCCTTTGGGCAGGATCACAGCTGCTGCCACAACTGGACCTGCCAGGGGGCCCCTCCCTACTTCATCAACTCCCGCTATATTCTCAAAACCATAGCTGTAAAGGACCCGCCGAAACCGGTAAAGACGCCGCCGCTGAGCAGCTTCCTTCTTCTCATCTACCTGCATTCTCTCAAACAATGCAGCAAGTTTTCTCACCGAGACTCTATGATCGCTGTGCAGTGCGGCTATCTCCTCCGGCTGGAGACAGTCTTTGCTTTCGACCCACTCCTTGATATCCCTGACAGTCAGGTTCTTTAGATCAATCATTATACCACCCAATATACGCCAAGCATGCGACATATACCAATTCTGCTATTTCCTTAATTTCCCTGCTGGAAATGAAAGATAGACACATATTTCTTACAAATCCGGAGGAAGATCGAGGGTGAAGCGCCCCAGCAGCCCTTCGCGAAATTCCCTAAGCAGAAGGAGGGCGGCCTTCTCCACATCGATAGCGCCGCCGCTTAGCAAAAAGCCCCGGCGCTGTCCGATGGCTTCGAGAATCTGTACGCCGTTTTCTGATACACTCTCTAGGTTATATCTATCCTTGAGGGCCTCAGGACGAATCTTCAGCAAGAACTCTGCCAGCACAGCACTCACCCGGACATAATCGAAGACGTCAAGACTGATGGCCCCGGTTATTGCCAGATGGAACCCGGTTTGGGGTTCTTCAAATTTGGGCCAAAGAACTCCCGGTACATCCAAGAGCTGCAGCCAGTTACCAACCCGGATCCACTGCTTCCCCCGGGTCACTCCCGGGAGAGCTCCCGTTTTTGCCGCTGCCCGGTTAGCGAGCCGGTTAATCAAGGTGGACTTGCCCACATTGGGAACCCCTACCACCAGCCCCCTAAGGCCCCGGCTCTGCCGACCGCGCCTGCGAAGCCTTTGACTTATAATCTGGTGCTGCCTGTGGATCTTTCTTTCTAGCTCCTTTAGGCCCCGGCCGGTTCTAAGATCCACTGCAACTGTCGGCAGCCCATCCTTTTCCAAAAACTTCAGCCAGGCTCTAGTTGCCTCCGCTTCTGCCAAGTCTGCTTTAGATAAAATTGTAATCACAGGCTTTCTGGCCACGAGTTCTGCTAGATCGGCATTATGGCTGGCGGCTGGTATCCTTGCATCCCGTACCTCCAGGACAATATCAATTACCGGGAGATTTTCCCTTAATTCTCGCTTGGTCTTGGCCATATGGCCCGGATACCACTGGATATCAACTGGCAATTCACTCAATTCCTTCCAACCAATACGCACATAGGTAAGTTATCTGGAAAAGGTCTCCGGAATCCCAATGATCCCAACAGCCGGCAGAGGCCAATACCTGGCAACAGCTCGACCCATGATCAGTTCCCGTCCGACAAAACCTACATCGGGAAAGCGGCTGTCATCGCTGTTGTTGCGGTTATCGCCCAGCACGAAATAGCTGTTTCGGGGCACCTTCCTTGGCCCCCAGTCACCATAGGTGGGAGCACTGATGTAATCCTCTCTCAAGGGCTTGCCGTTTACATAGACGACGGTATCCCTGATCATGACTTCATCCCCAGGAACTCCGATGATCCTCTTGATGAACTTTCGACTTGGATCTGCAGGATAACGAAATACTATTATCTCGCCGGCACGGGGCGGCCGAAAGCGGTAGGTTAGTTTATCCACCAAGAGCCGCTCCCCATCGAACAAGGTTGGTTCCATGGACCGTCCCTGGACAATAAAGGATTGGGCAATAAATGTAATAATAAATAAAGCCAGGACAACGGCAATGACAAAAGCCTCTAGGTATTCCCGCAGTGCCGATTTCTCTGCAGCCATTCTCGCGTTCTCCCTTCAACGGTGGAATCGGAAAAAAGGGACTACAGGAGTCCCTTTTTTGTCTGCGATAAGTTTACCAAGTGCGGCGCTCTTTAATCCGTGCCGCTTTACCAACCCGCTGCCGCAGGTAATACAGCTTGGCTCTTCGCACCCGACCACGTCGAATTACCTCAATCTTCTCGACCCGGGGCGAATGCAACGGGAATATCCTCTCTACACCAACACCCTGGGAAACTTTCCGAACGGTGAAGGTCTCCCTGACCCCACCACCGGAACGGGCGATAACTACACCTTCAAAGACCTGAATCCGCTCCCGCTCACCTTCCACGACCTTGACATGAACCCTGACGGTATCACCGGGCCGGAAATCGGGAATATCGGTCTTCATCTGCTCACGTTCAAGAGCCTGAATAATATCCAATGCTTTCTGCCTCCCTTCCATACCGCTAATCTAAGCTATTCATCAGCTTGCTCTAGTTCTTCCTTAATGGTTGCCAAGAGCTGCCGGTCTTCTTCACTAAGCTCAAGTCCCTCCAACAGATCTGGACGCAAAAGCAGCGTCCGGCGCAGCGCCTGCTCACGGCGCCACTGGGCAATCCGTTGGTGGTTGCCCGACAGCAAGACCTCTGGGACTTTCATGCCTTCAAATTCCCTAGGTCGTGTATATTGCGGGTACTCAAGGAGCCCTTGGGCGAAGGAATCAGTGTGGACAGCTCCGGCATCTCCCAAAGCCCCCGGCAAAAACCGGACTACTGCATCGATGACCACCATGGCAGGCAATTCGCCTCCGGTCAGCACATAGTCACCGATGGAAATTTGCCGGGTCACCAAAGCTTCCCTGATCCTTTCATCGACCCCTTCGTAATGCCCGCACACCAGCACTAAGTGTTTTTCTTGAGAGAGCTCCTCTGCCAATCGATGACTAAATACCTCACCTTGCGGACTCATGAGGATAACGGGAGCCGTCTCTCCACCCAATACGTGCCTAACAGCTTTGAACACCGGCTCAGGCTTCATGACCATACCGGCTCCTCCGCCAAAGGGATAGTCATCAACCTGGCGATGTCGATCATGGGCAAAATCCCGAATGTTCCACAGATGTATATCAACTATCCCTGCAGCCCGGGCTCGCCCCACGATACTGGTATCAAGGGGGCCCTGGAACATCTCTGGAAACAATGTGAGGACATCTATTCGCATCAGTCTGGCACCTCCCGTTTACTGTTCTTCCAGTAGTCCCGGGAGTAACCTCACCAGCATTCGCCCTTCCCGCAGGTCTACATCCAGAACCACATCTTTGATTGCGGGCAGGAGGATTTCACCTTCCCCATCTGTCGGTTCCACAACGTAAACATCGTTGGCGCCAGGCTGCAGCACTTCCTTCAGCCTTCCCAAGCACTTACCGTCCTCGGTATGCACCGCAAGGCCGACAAGGTCAAAGATATAGTAATACCCTGGCGGGAGCTGTACTGCCTCTTCCCTGGGAACCAGCAGCAGTTTGCCCCGGAGCTTTTCGGCAGCATCCCGAGAATCGGCACCCCCTATACGGCAGATCAGCTGCTCCCTTTGCTTGCTCAGCAGGGAAAAGCTCATTAGCTCTGGTTCGGCATCATCTGTTCCTACGTATACTTCCGTTAGGGAGTCAAACCGCTGAGGGTAGTCGGTGTGGGGCAGTACCTTTACAGCTCCCCGGACGCCATGGGGTCTGGTGATCTCGCCAATGACCACCCAAGCCCTTGAACCTTTCACGCTTCTGGCCGCCCTTCCCGCAGTTCTATCACCTTATTATCTTTAGTCACTATTTCCACATAGAGTTTCGCACTGAGATCATCGCCAACCGAGATTTCCGTCCAGCTATCCAGCGTACCGCGGGCTATTTCCTCGCCAGTCTCCAGCTTGTCTATATCAAGCATCTGCTCGGTTAACTGCTCTCGAGCCTGGCGCCGCTTCTGCTTTTCTTCCTCAATCTGCTGGCGCATCTCCATAGCTCTCTTCAGGTTCTGCCTCTCAAGCTCCGGCAATATCCGCTTGCCTTGAAACTCCAGCTGCTGTATCTCCATGTCCAAGCGGTTGATGGCCCGCTTAAGCTCCTGACGCAGCTCTTCCCTCAACTGGTCAGTAACTACAGCTTTCCACACAACTGGTCGGTTGATGGTGATTTTGTCCATGCAATCACCTCCCTAAGGCCAGGCAGAGTCCGCCTTAGAGGCAAGCTAAGGGATCTCCATCTGTTTAGTCGATGATCTCTACGTGCACCATTTTCCCCTCTTTGGTGGCAGCGGCCTTTACTACTGTACGAATGGCCTTGGCGATCCGACCTTGCTTTCCGATTACCTTGCCCATATCCTCCGGTGCCACCCGCAGTTCCACAATCAGGGATCTTTCTCCCTCAACTTGGCTAACCTGTACCTCATCGGGTTGCTCGACTAGTGCCTTGGCAATAAACTCAACAAGCTCCCTCATCATTTACAGCCCTCCTACTGCGCTGCCTTGCGCATTGCCGTGAACTTGTCCATGACACCCACTTGGGTCAGCAGGTACTTGGCGGTATCTGAGGGCTGGGCACCTTTCTTCAGCCAATCAATGGCCTTCTCTTCGTCAACTACTATCTTAGCTGGTTCCTGCAAGGGATCATAATACCCTAGGATATCGATGAATCGGCCATCCCGGGCCGCCCGTGAATCAGCTACCACCAAACGATAGAAAGGCCTCTTTTTGGCACCCATTCTCTTTAAACGGATTCTTACAGCCATAGAATAGATCCTCCTCCTTCCTAACTAGTCTCATCTATACCGGCGGGTTGAATTTGGTTTCCACCCGCCAATGATTAACCAGTTCCGCCGGTAAAACCCGGCGATCCTTGGCAACCATTGTCTATCTCTGCTAGAACAGGCTAAAGGGCCGGACCCGCTTGCGGCGCTTGGCCTTCTTGTCCAAGGCACCCAGCTGACGCAGCATCTGCCGGGTTTGGTTAAACTGCTTAAGCAGTCTGTTTACATCCTGCACCCTGGTTCCGCTGCCGCTGGCAATCCGCCGCTTCCGGCTGCCATCAATAATCTCAGGCCGGAGCCGTTCTTCAATGGTCATGGACTTAATGATGGCCTCAATCTGGCTAAACTGCTTCTCATCTACTTGCAGGCCCCGCAGACCCTTCATTCCCGGAACCCCCGGCAGCATATCAAGCAGCTGATCCAAGGGACCCATATTCTTTACCTGCTCCAGCTGTTCAAGAAAATCTTCGAAGGTGAAATCAGCCCTTCGGAGCTTATCCGCCATTTCCCGGGCTCTGGCTTCATCGATCTGGGCTTCTGCCCTTTCGATGAGGGTGAGTACATCACCCATCCCCAAGATCCGGGATGCAATCCGGTCAGGATGGAAGGTCTCCAAGCCGTCCAGCTTCTCGCCGGTTGCGGCAAACTTGATGGGCTTGCCGGTGACTGCCTTGATAGACAGGGCAGCACCTCCCCGGGCATCGCCGTCCAGTTTAGTTAAGATGATGCCGTCAATATCTAGATTTTCGTTGAAACTGCTGGCCACATTCACAGCATCCTGGCCGGTCATGGCATCAACTACCAGCAGTACCTGATGGGGCGACACCGCTTCATCAATAGCCCTAAGTTCACCCATGAGCTCATCGTCGATATGCAGCCGGCCGGCGGTATCTAGAATCAAAATATCATTGCCATACCGCTTGCTGTGCTCTACCGCCGCTTTGGCAATATCCACGGGACTTACCTGATCCCCCAGGGTGAAAACCGGGATCTGCAGCTGTTCGCCAAGCACCTGGAGCTGTTGGATGGCCGCAGGCCTATATACGTCACCTGCAACAAGCAGCGGCCGGTGTCCCTGTTTGTGCAAAAGCCTAGCCAACTTGGCAGCGCTTGTAGTTTTTCCTGCCCCCTGGAGCCCTACCAGCATTACAATTGTGGGAGGCTGGGAAGCCAGCTCCAGCTTGCTTTGACTGCCCCCCATCAGCTCAGTCAGTTCCTCATGGACGATTTTGATTACCTGATGGGCTGGTGCCAAGGAGGTCATGACTTCTTGTCCCACTGCCCGCTCCCGGACCCGGGCCGTAAAGTCCCTCACCACTTTATAATTAACATCTGCCTCCAGAAGTGCCAGCCGCACTTCCCGCAGGGCCTCTTTAACATCCTGCTCTGTCAGCTTGCCCCTGCCCCGGAGCTTGCCCAGGGTGTTCTGGAGTTTCTCTGCCAGCGAACTGAAAACCGCCATACTGGCCCTCCTCTATTCTTATGCCGCCCGCGTCCCCGCCGGATTCTCCCGTGCCGCAGCTTCCCTGGCCTAAAAATCTTCAAGAAGTTCTGCCAGCAGCTCCTGCACTTCTGCCAGCTGCCTTTGCCAAGGCTCGGAGACAGCTGCCAGGGACAGTTCATCGGCCAACTCTTTGAGCTTTCCTTGGAGCCTTTCCAGCTGCTCCCGCTGGCGAACATAGCGCTTAATTAAACCCAGCTTCTCTTCGAAATTGGTTAGGCTTTTTTGTGAGCGCTGGATTATGTCATACACAGCTTGGCGGGTAACACCGTACTGTTCGGCGATCTCGCCCAGGGACAAGTCGTCCTGGTGATATAGGGAAAAGAACAACCGCTGTTTTTCCGTCAGCAGCTGACCATAGAAATCGAAAAGCAATCCCATGTGTACGGTCTGATCTATCATGCCCGCCGCCCCTGTTAAGCAAAATTGGTTTACAGCAGTAGTATACTAGGCTTATTTCCGTCTGTCAATATCATCTTCGCCTAGGAACCTAAAGATCAGCACCCCAAATTAACGGTCTGCTTAAGCGTCAAATAGTGCCGCGACAAAATCCTCAGGGTCAAAATCCCGCAGATCATCATAGGCTTCTCCAATGCCGATGAGTTTAACGGGAAGACCCAATTCTGCAGCAATGGCGATAATAATGCCGCCCTTTGCAGTTCCATCGAGTTTAGTTAACACGACTCCTGTGACATTAACCGCTTCACTGAAGAGTTTTGCTTGTGAGAGCGCGTTCTGACCTGTGGTGGCATCGACAACCAAGAGCACCTCCGGAGTCCTGCCCTCCAACTCCCGCTCTACCACCCGGCCGATCTTCTCCAACTCCTTCATCAGGTTGGTCTTCGTCTGAAGTCTGCCAGCTGTATCGATGATCACCACATCGCATCCCCGGGCACGGCCGGCTTGGATTGTATCATAGGCAACTGCTGCCGGGTCAGCTCCAGCCTGATGTTTGACTATCTCAACTCCCACCCGGTTTGCCCAGATCTCCAGCTGCTCAATGGCAGCAGCCCGGAAGGTATCCGCGGCCCCCAAGATTACCCTTTTCCCCTGGGACTTAAAACGATAGGCCAGCTTAGCGATGGTGGTAGTCTTGCCGGCTCCATTTACACCGACTACCATGATCACCGCCGGTGTCTCCTCCGGAAGCTCCAAAGGAGCAGTGTTTGCCGTCAGGATCTCTAAAATTGTCTCCCGCAAGATGGGTCTAACCTCTTCAGGATCGGTTATACCCTCAGCTCTAATTTTCTCCCGCACTTCATCAACCAGCCGGAGGGTGGTCTCCACACCTACATCGGCCTGGATCAGTACTTCCTCCAGCTCCTCAAAGAGCTCTTCATCGATGTGCCTGTGGGAAGACAAAAGGCTGTCAACCCGGGCCACAAAGGAGGAACGGGTGCGGCTCAAGCCCTCCTTTAGGCGGGCAAATAACCCCCGGGAACTCTCCTGTTTAGTCTCCTCCGATTCCTTGGAGGATGCATGGGCTCCCGCCTCCGGCCCATCCTCTTGCTTTTCAACAGCATCTGTCCCAAGGGAGGGGGTCTCTTTTTCCTCTTTCTTGCCTCGGCGGCGGAACCAACCAGAAATTCCCATATCAACTCTCCTCTCTAGAGCAGCTAACTGCCCGGTGTATTGTTCTCCAAGACTGCAGCTGCCTCATCAAGCTGCACCGACACCAGTTGACTGATATGAGCTCTATTCATAGTAACACCATACAGCCGATCGGCAGCTTCCATGGTGGTAGGCCGATGGGTAATTACAATAAACTGGGTGTCTGCCGCAAAATCCTTTAGGAGCTGTGCAAATCTCTCTGCATTGCTCTCATCCAGTGATGCATCAATTTCATCGAGAACACAGAAGGGACTGGGCTTGACCCTTAAAAGGGCAAAGAGCAGGCTGATGGCCGTCAGGGCCCGCTCGCCCCCCGAAAGTAAGTTGATACTCTGAGGTTTCTTCCCCGGCGGCTTTGCAGAGATGTCTACACCAGCATCCTCCAGCTGCTCAGCCTCAACTAGAACCAGCTCAGCACTGCCGCCGCCGAATAGCTTAGCAAAAATTCCCTGAAACTCCTTCTGCACCGCCGCAAAGGTCTCCTTAAATCTCGCCTTGCAGACGGTATCCATCTCGGCAATTACCTCTTTGAGCTGCCGCTCAGCTTCTATGAGGTCTTGCTGCTGCCTTTGCAGATAACCGCAGCGCTCCTTAACTTCCTCAAATTGATGGATAGCTCCTGTATCCACGGGTCCCAGTGCTTGAATCTGATCTTTAAGCATTCGAAGATTCCTGCGCATCTCGGCAGCGTCTCCCGGCATTACCTGCCAATCATCAAGGGCATCCGGTGTGATTCCGTATTCCTCCGCCATGGTGTCGGCAAGTTGGGCCTTCTTCATTGCTATCTTATCCAACGACCGCCTGGTGTCTGCCAACTGCTGCTGCAGAGCCTCCCGCTGCCGCTGCTTCGCTTTCTGGACTTCTTCCTTTTCTCCAAGTCTACTTTCGATGACCTTCCGCTGCCTGCCGTTATCTGCGAGGTTTGCTTCAATATCCCTAAGCTGTTCCCATAACTCCTTATGCTTGGCAGCTAACCGATTGAGCTCTTTTGCTAGTTCACCTTGTTCCCGTTTTAGATTATCCAGGGCAGCTGCTATTTGCTCCGTGCGCTGGTCAATTTCCAAGAGATCCGACCGATATGCTGCCGCAGTCTTCTCATCGGCCTGAATTTGACTCTCCAATGCCGCCAGATTGACCTTAGCTGCAGTATAGCTTTCCTGGGCGCTGGCCTGCTCCCTGTCTAAACGGGTAAGCTCAGCCTGCAGCCCGGAGAGTTTTCTCTCCTGGATGGCAGCCTCTTCAGCAAGCCGCTCCATATTGGCCAGCCGCTCCTTTGTTTCCGCGGCCACCGCAGCAAGCCTTCGCTCCAGCTCCTCCATTTCTGCCTGCACTTGGCCGGCTTCCCTTTCCCAGTGGGAGATCTCATTCTTGCTCAGGGTAACCGCCTTCTCAAGCTCCTTGGTCTGAAGCTCCAGCTGGTGCACCTCATCAGCGGCAGCCTTGGCCCTGGCTTCTGATTCCCTAAGCTCATTTGCCAAATCCCCGGCCAGCTTTTCCTCCCGCTGGAGCCGTTCCCGGCCCTGGCGGACAGCGTCAGCAAGCCGGGATACTTCTTGACGCCTTTGCAAGAGGCCGCTCCGTTCGCTTTGGGGCAGGCTTCCTCCTGTTATAGCGCCTCCCGGTGAGACTAGATCGCCATCTAGGGTAACGATCCGGCTGAAGCCCCGCCAATCTCGACTCAAGGCCACGGCACTGTCGAGATCCCGGGTGATCACAACCCTTCCCAAAAGGTACTCAACCGCGCTCTTGTACTTGGGCTCATACTGAACCAGCTGGGAAGCGATACCGATTACTCCGTCTTGTTCCAGCCGCTTCAGGTCCCGCTGCCCGATGGAGTTCGGCCGCAGTCCCGACAGGGGCAGGAAAGTGGCCCTGCCGGCTTTTTTCTCCTTCAAGAATGCTACCGCTTGCCTTGCCTCCCGGTCGGTCTCGGTAACGATATTCTGAAGACTGCCTCCTAGAGCAACTTCAATGGCAGTTTCCAGCTCCTTTGGAACCTGGATCAGTTCTGTTACTACTCCGCAAATGCCGGGAAAGCGGTCTTTGACCTTCATAACCGCCTTAACGCCCCGGGTATACCCGGCATAATCCCTTTCCATCTCCATTAGAGCCCGATAGCGGGAATTTAAGAGCTGCACCTTTTCTCTCCATGACCCCACCACCTCTTCTTGGGCTTTAAGGCGGGATTTGAGATCTTGCTGAGACTTGCTGCAATCCTGCAGGAGGGTGACCTTGGAAAGGAGCGCCCTTCGAGCCTCCGCAAGGGCTGCCTCCTGTTTGGCCGAATCGTTAGTAATGGCCTTGAGCTGTTTTCCTATCTCTTCTAGCCGGCGGGAAAGAACCGAGTACTGCTCCTGCCACAGGGCCCTCCGGCTGTCTCCCACCTCTACCTCCGACTGGGTTTCAGCCCGCAGCTGGCGGATACTTTCCACGGCGGCTTTGACCTCTTCCATCTCCTTGAGGAGCTTCTGCCGCCCCTCTTCCCGCTGGATGTGGGCTGCATCCCACTTTGTTAGGTCATTAAGTCCCTCGGCCCTCTGCCTTCTAAGGGAACGGAGCCGCCAAAGGCAGTCAGCAAGGTCCCTTCGCACCTGTTCCCGCCTTCTCTTAAGCTCGGTGAGCTCATCGGCCATCCGCTGCCGATCGGCTTCCGAATACTTAAGTCTCTCCCCAAGGGTATCCTGGTGCCGACGGACCTCGCCCATGTTTTCAATGGTTTCGGCCCGAAGCTCCTGGAGCCTGGCAGCAAGGTCCTCAAGCTCCCTGGACTCACGCCGAAGAGAAGCAACTGCCTTTTCTATCTGCCTCTGTCCTTCATCAACTTCCGCAAGTGCCGCCAAGAGCTGCGCTTCCTCTGCCAGCCGGCCCTCACTTTCCCTTGCCAGGTCTGACCATTCCCGTGCACACAGTGCTTGTCCCAGCTTCTGGTATTCCTCTGCAAGGCGGAGGTACTTCTTTGCCTTGGCTGCTGCCTTTTCAAGGGGCTCTAGCTGCCTGCTTAATTCCATAATGATGTCATTGAGGCGAACTAGGTTTGTTTCGGTATCTGCCAGCTTTTTTACCGCCTCCATCTTCCGGGTGCGGTATTTCCCGATGCCGGCAGCTTCTTCGATAATCAGCCGCCTTTCTTCCGGTCGGCTGGACAAAATTGCATCGATCTGGCCTTGACCGATGAGCCAGTATCCCTCCCGGCCGAGGCCGGTATCTAGGAAGAGATCCCTGATATCCCGCAGGCGGCAGGGAGATTTGTTGATCAAGTACTGGCTTTCACCTGAACGGTATACTCGTCTGGTAACCGTAACTTCATCGAAGTCCAGGCTGAGATGACCCTGACAGTCACCGAGGGTCAGGGAGACAGAAGCCATACCCAGGGGCCCTTTGCCTGAACTGCCGGCAAAAATGACATCCTGCATGGTATCGCCCCGCAGGGAACGGGCACTCTGCTCTCCCAATACCCAGCGCACTCCGTCGGCGATATTGCTCTTGCCGCTCCCATTGGGGCCGACTATGGCAGTAATGCCCCTGCCAAATTCCAATTTGGTTCTTTCTCCAAAGGATTTAAATCCGTGGATTTCCAGCTGTTTAAGATACAAGCGGCCACCTCCACTCACCAGGGTCTATGGCCTGTCCACACAAACTCCTTTTCAGCAAAAAGGCCGGCTTAAGTCGCCGGACCCCTGTAATATTCGATGGGCAGCTGTTCTATCCCTTTTTCGGCGGCTGATTTTACCCTATCCTACTCTGCCCGCCGCTCCAACTTGGGGAGCTTTCTGTACAAATCTTTCCGACGCCTTACCCGTACCGGCACCTTGGGACTCAGCAGGGAACCATGCTCAGTCAGAATCCGCCTAAGTTTCAGCCGCACCCGGGTACGGGCATTGTCCACTGCCTTGGCGTTAACTCCGATGGCAGCTTCGATTTCAGCACTGGAGTAACCCTGCAGGAACATGGAGATCACCGTGTATTCCAGAATGGACAGGTGATTTTCCAGCACTGTCTTCAGCCTCTGATTAACTATCCTCTCCGCGACAACTTCCTCCGGGTCCACCGAGGCATCATTCAAAGGGACATAATCCAGGATGGTGCGGGTTTCTTCCTGATTGACAAAGGCGTGGATTGAGACAGCATCATTCAAAGCTTTGTGCTTGTTGCCATTGGTCTGCTTGATTACATTATAGATCTTGCGGAGGATGCAGATATAAGCAAAGGAAGAGAACTTCACCTTTTTCTCCGGGTCGTACTCCTCAATGGCGCTTAAGAGGCCGATCATGCCCTCCTGCATCAGATCTTCGAACTCCAAGAAACTGGCGTAGTGATTGCGGGCAATACGTTTTACCATAGGTATATATTTGCTCACCAGTTCCTCCCGGGCCTTTCTATTTCCTGTTCTAACCTGCCGGATTAGTTCCAAATCGCGCTCCTGGTTTTTTTCAGCCAAGGCGTTCCCTCCTTGTCCAGCGGTAGATCCCTTTCATATATATTGCTTGTCTACCAGAAATAGAACAGGAGCAATAGAAAAGCCCCTGCTGATAACAGGAGCTGCCGATAACCTACACAACATGACTTAAATGGATTGACTGACTACTGCTTACATGCCGGCATCCTCTTCTGCGAGAGACTTTAAGGCACTGCGGGCAGCATCCTGCTCCGCATCTTTCTTTGTTTTGCCCTGACCTCTGCCGAGAACCCGGCCCCGCCACTTAACAGCCACATGGAAGGTTTTATCATGGTCGGGACCCTGTTCATGGTAAACATCATAGACAGGCACATCGGAACTATACTGCTGCACCTTTTCCTGCAGGGCGCTCTTGGGATCGATAAAGTCCCTGTTCTGCCAGATATTCTCCACATCTTCTCCCAAGAGCCGCAAGATAAAATCCCGGCAAGTCTGGTAATCCAATTCCAAATACATGGCGCCGATGACCGCTTCCAAAGCATCACTAAGCAGTGAATCCAGGTTGCGGCCGCCGGCTTGAGCCTCTCCCCGGCTGACCAGAAGATAGTCTCCCAGCTTGAGATTCCGGGCTTTTTTCGCCAGTGTGTGTTCACTCACTACTACCGAACGCAGTCTCGCCAGTTCTCCCTCGGGAGCCGATGGAAAGCATCGATAAATATGCTCACTGATCACCAGCTCCAGAACTGCATCGCCCAGGAACTCTAAACGTTCGTTGTGATACCCGGAAAGTCCCTGTTCGTTGGCATAAGACTTATGAATCAGAGCCTGATGCAAGAGTCTGCAAGATGGAAAGACGACGCCAAGGTGGGCTTCCAGGCGCTTCAAAGCCGCAATCCTTTCCTGAGTCAATGCTTCCGTCATGGCCCACCCCTTTTATGCATCGGTTAGTTTTCTGGCTACCAAGACTGCATTGTGGCCGCCAAATCCGAAGGAATTACTCATAACAACATTGAGTTCCTTAGGACGGGCTACATTGGGCACGTAATCCAGATCACAGTTGGGATCCGGCTCCTCATAGTTGATGGTCGGCGGAATTAAGCTGTGCTCCATGGCAAGCAGACTTGCAATCAACTCAACTCCCCCGGCTGCACCTAGGAGATGACCGGTCATGGATTTTGTGGAGCTGATGGGCACTGACGCTGCCCTTTGGCCGAAGACCCGCTTGATAGCCACAGTTTCGAAATAATCATTGTACTTGGTAGAAGTCCCGTGGGCATTGATATAGTCCACATCTTCAACGGTAAGTCCGGCATCATTCAAAGCCGCCAGCATGGCCCGGGCGGCACCTTCGCCTTCCGGAGCCGGAGTTGTAATGTGGTATGCATCACCAGTTGCGCCGTATCCGACCAACTCAGCGTAGATCTTGGCACCCCGAGCACGGGCGTGTTCTAACTCCTCTAGGATTACGATACCGCTGCCCTCACCCATGACAAACCCATCCCGGCCCGCATCAAAGGGACGGGACGCCCGTTCCGGCTCATCATTGCGGGTTGATAGTGTCTTGGCTGAACAAAAGCCACCCATGGCCAGCCTGCCTATAGGCGCCTCTGCCCCGCCGCTGATCATGATATCGGCTTCTCCCCGCTGAATCACCCGAAAGGCATCGCCGATAGAATGGGCTCCAGAGCAGCACGCCGTTACTGTACAAGCATTATGTCCCTTAGCTCCGAACTGAATCGAGACCTGTCCGGCGGCCATGTCGGCGATCATCATCGGTACAAAGAAAGGACTAATCCGATTAACACCTTTGGTGACAAGGGTGAGAGCCTGCTCCTCCAGGGTCTCAATCCCGCCTACACCTGAACCAATGAGCACACCGGCCCGTTCCCCCAAGGGAACCTCTTGGTCCAAAC
>JAAYHH010000128.1 GCA_012735435.1 Bacillota bacterium
AGATCTTGGGTTACCGCACACCGTTGGAGCTCTTCCAGGAGGAACTATCGAAGCTGAACACAACTGTGAAATGCTTTATAGAACGGGTTTCTGGCTAGCTGTTGCATTTGCTATTGCATTTTAGACCGTAAGAAACTACATCTCAACAGCAGCTGACAATCTGATATTCCTATCTTTAGTGACACGAACCTGCCACCGATCCCGGGCATTCTTGTCAATCTCTCCCGTTCCCTGGATAATCCTTGGTTTGCCGGTACCGGCTGGTAGTTCAATCACACAAGATACATCTGGAGGAAGTTCAACTTGTATAGAAAACTCCTCTCCTTTGTCCCATCGAACCTTGATGTCTCCCTTGGGGCTTGGAACAACGCCCTCGCACCACGTCAGATCTGCCGTTTCCGGACTTATCAGTACTGCAGCGAAGCCCGGCTCGATAGGTCTAACCCCCAGTTGATAAGCAGGCAAGAAGTAGCCCGGTGCCCCTGACCACGCATGGCAGAAGCTCCTTGTCCATCGATCTCGCTCAAAGCCGGGGAATGTCTCCCAACAGGTGGTAGCGCCTCTGTCAAGCATCATGCCCCAATACCGGCGAGTCCAATCCACAATTTCCTCAAAGCAGCCCTGTCTGGCCAGGGCCTCGAAGCTGAAGAACATCATGAAGGGAGAGCCGATGGTAACCCACCCTGCCGGCGCCTCCTTGACGTACTTCGCTAGCCTTTCCTTGCGCTCACCATCTACACAATCACAGAGGTAGACAACTGTGTTGGTCTGCTGGCTGACTACTGGAGACAGAGTTCCATCTACCCGGCGGCAGTCAACAAAGGCTTGATGCTCCTCTGACCAGAGATGCCGATTGATAGCCTCCTTGATCCTATCCGCTGCGGCGATAAACCGCTGGTAGTCTTCGGCATATGCTTCCGCATTGAGGGCAGCGGCCAATGAAGCCGTCTCCCTTAGGGCCCTCACCAGCCAAGCATTCTGATGAGTAACTACACCTTGATTGGGAGTATCCATGGGAGCCCAATCCAGCATATTCCACGCCTCAATTTCCAGCAAATCGTCTTCGTTGAGATATTCATCAATGAAGGTCATGCAGGTCTGCCGCAGTGCTGGGTAAATCTTCTCCAGGAAGTCCCGATCACCTGTATGCTGGTAATGCTCTCTACATGCGATCACCCACAGCAGGCTCCAAGCCGTCAGTATATCCTGCCACCCGCTGGGAACCTGTGATTCCGGCAGCGGCGACCGCTCTAAGGACTTAGCCACCAGTTCGAGACACCGGCGGGCCAGACGATAGTCACCATTTACGTAATAATCAATGAGAGCTTCGTTCCTGGAATCACCTACCCAAAAGGCCTGCTCATAGGCCGGGCAATCGACATACGTGTCTTCGGCACAAAGCCTGGTTGTATACCGGCACATCTGCCATATCTCGTTGAGCAGATAATCAGAGCAGCGGAAACTAGCTCTCTTGCTAAAGGGATAGGTATTGAGCAAGCAGCGGATTTCCCGAATTCGCAAAGGCTCCTTGAGGTTGCGAATGGTCAGGGAAGCATAGCGAAAACCCCGGCGGATGTGGGAATGGAAAAACTGCCTGCCTTCCCGGGTAATATACCTTAGTGTGTTATTCAGCCTGTCGGTAAACAGCCAGCGGCCCTCTTGAATACCTTCAAAGCAGTTCCAATCCAGGATGACTCCCTCATGACAGAAAATCTCAAACTGAAGAAATCCCACTATTTCCCGACCGAAATCTAGCAGCAGTTCAATATCCAGCCCTTCCTCAGAAGGGTACACCACGGTCTCCGCTGAGCTTGCGGAAAGGAGGTTTTCAATCCCTTGGATCCTCACCCCGCCGGGCTCCACTGGGGTTCTGCAGGCTGTAGCTGCAAAAACGCTGTCCATTACCGCATCTTCCGGCACCGCCTGCAGGTGCTGAAGAACTGCCCTGCTTTCAACCAACTCATCGACACTTGACATGCCCAGTAGTGCTAAAAGGACATCCTCTCCGGCCTTGCTACCATCTAGAAATCCAAAGAGTACCCTATCCCCTTCCTGTCCATGGGCTGGCAGTGTAAACTTGAGCTCTTTATCACTTCCGATAGCAAAGGGAAATACCAAGTCATGCCACTCACCGTAGAGGTTAACCACCACAAGATTGGAACCTTGCTCTAGAGTAACAGCAGCCTGCTGCTCGCCCGCAAAGTCTATGGGCTGACCTCCCAGGAGAACCTGTCCTCCGAAGCCGTAGACCTCCAGCCGGTGCCACATTATATCTATCGGTTCAGCTGCGTCGATGGCAAAAACAAGGGCACCCCGTATGTGCTTGCGGTTGGCATCCCGGTCTTCTGGGAAAAACAAAGGACGCAGATTTATGGAAAATCCGTAGGGCACCGGCGCAACCGTCCCCTTGCTGATAATATCCACCGGATAGACAGGTTCTTCGGTAAGGAAGGGAATGCTTCGCTCAACCATAGACGTCCAAGGCGAAACTCCCACCGGGCCGATTGCACTGGCGTGATCCCAGCCTTCGTCGGGGTACTCCATATCTATCCAGCTAACCTCGCCGCAGCGAAGGTCACTGCGAGCATCAAACCGCTCTTCAAACCCCAATTGACAGCAAATCCGCGGCGTCTTACGTTCATAGCCAGGATGGGGCACGGTTCGCCAGGTTTCATCGGTCTTGGCCAGCAGTGTGCGGCGGCCATCCCCGTCTATCCTGTCTACCTGGCATAATAATCCGCCCCGACCTGCTATATATTGGAAGGTAGAAACACCGTAGTAGTGCACCATAACCGCAATAACATTGTCACCCTGCCGCACCCTGGAGGTAATATCATAGACATCGTAGCTCTGCTCCGAGGGCCAGCTGCGGGAAGGTCCCTGCCCTACCCTTTCTCCATTGAGGAACAAGACATATCGGCTGTCAGCAGATATGTAAAGTTCCGTTGTGCTTCCCAGATCATCCACTGTAAATTTTCGCCTAAATACCTGATACCAGTTCTCTTCCTCCGGCTTGCTGGTTCCCCAGATCCAAAGGGCTTTCCACTCAAAGCTTTCTCCCCTGCGCAACTAGACAACCTCCCCTGCAATCTATATTTTCAGTGCACCTGAGGTAATTCCCGTAATGTAGTACTTCATACAAAAGAGAAATACGACCACTAAAGGAACTGATGCAAGGACGTAACCTGCAAACATAGGTCCGTAAGATGTCACTGTAAACTGACCCTGAAATGTCAATAGCCCCGTAGTCACCGGTTTGAGTTCCTCCCTGGAGAGTACCACCAAAGGCCAGATGATTTCATTCCATGTTCCCACAAAATTAAGCATGAAAATGGTAACCACGATGGGAAAAGACAGCGGAATTGCAATCTGAGAATACAATTGGAAGTGATTGGCTCCATCAATTCGGGCAGCTTCGAACAGCTCCTCAGGCAATCCCGCAAAAAATGTCCGCAAAATGAATATCGAAAATACCTGGCCGCCGGCAATCATGGGCAGGAGCAGTCCGGCTCTGGTATCTAACAAACCAAACCAACGGACAACCAGAAATTGGGGGATCAGCATCAGCACAGGTGGAACCATCAAGACTCCCAAAATTAGGTAAAAGAGGATCTCTTTGCCGGGAAACGAGTAACGGGCAAACACTTAGGCCGAGATACTGGAAAGCACCACCACACATAGTGCCTCAACTGTAGCATACAGAATACTGTTGGTAATGTAGCCGCTCACCTCCGCCCAAGCATCGGCATAGTTTTCCCAGCGTAGGGGCAGCGTCGGCTCCCAAAAGTGATGGATGAACTGGTCATAGTCCTTGAAAGACGTAATGATCAAGAAATACAGCGGAAACAGCGTTAATGCAACCAGTATGAGCAAGACGGCATGCCGCAGTATTTCACCTCGGGTAAGGTGTTTCATTTTCACCACTCCTTATGCCTTGAGCTCAATCTCTGACTGAACATATTTCATGTTCAAATACGTGAGCCCAAGAAGGATGACAAAGAGAACCGTGCCGATGGCCGAACCGTAGCCCATTCGCCCATAGAGAAATGCATTTTGGTACATGGCCAGTCCCGGAACCATGGTGGCCCACCCTGGGCCGCCATTGGTCATCACCAGAATCATCTGATACTCCCTAATGGAGTTAATCAAGGTAAGTACAACCACAAGCTTGATCTGCCCCAAAATAAGGGGAATGTCCACCATGACGATCCTTTTCAGGCCAACAGCACCTTCCAGCAGGGCTGACTCAAGTACACTGCTGGGGATAGCGATTAGCCCAGCAAGGAAAATCAGAAAGTTGAAGGCATCGATCCAGGGAAAACCGACAAAGAGGATTGCCGGCAGGGCGAAATCAAAATCACCTAGCCATCCCCTCGCCAAGTGACCTAGCCCGATAACCCGGAGAAACTCATTGATAGGGCCGTACATCCCGTACATGAAACGCCAAAGCAATAGGGTGACAATTTGGGGTATTACCATGGGGATAACAAAAAGAACCCGATAAATATACTGGGCTCTGGCACTCTTTAGATTAAACACCAGTTCTGCACCCAGCAG
>JAAYHH010000129.1 GCA_012735435.1 Bacillota bacterium
AATGTCCTTAAAGGTTTCAATCAGTCCTTCCCTCAGAAACCACTCATAGGACTCCCGCTGGATGTCAATGAGGTTAGGCATGTCAAGCACTTCTTTGATCTTGCCAAAACTCAATCGTTGCTGCCTTTTGCCCACTTGTGTCACCGCGGCCAAAGTGCTCACCTCTCCTTCAGGATCTCCATTCTACCACTGAGCTCAGGGCACCACCCACAGAAGGTAAACCCCTACAGCAAGAAATGGGAGACTGGTATCTATGCCTACTGCACAGACCTCTCCCTGTTATTTCCCACCGAGCCTTGCTATAATTAGAATGCAAAGCACACTTTTTAGCATGCGTTTCTTTGTCTGTAAATATGCGTTGGGAATACAAATAATGGTAAGCTACCACTGCTTGGTCTTGTATTATGGCACAATACACCTACTATAACACTAACTGATTGTATCATGCCAATTCTCACCTGTCAAGGTGATGTGCGGAAATTAGCTCGCAGGAGGTGTATACATGCAGGCCCCAAGTTTTGGGGGATAACCGGGCGTGGTTTCCGAGCCTACCTTTGCCTTCGGGGGAACTCAGGGCGAGGACTCTGCCCTCACCCTGATGTAGTTTTCCTGTGCTTCTTTCTTACTTCAGCTCTACGCTACCGCCAGCCTCTTCGATCTTGGCCTTGATATCCTCGGCCTCGTCCTTGGAGACGCCCTCTTTGATGGGCTTGGGAGCCTCATCCACCAGAGCCTTGGCTTCTTTCAGGCCAAGACCGGTGATTTCCCGGACAACCTTGATGACCTGGATCTTCTTGTCTCCTGCACTGGTCAGGATGACATCAAATTCAGTCTGCTCAGCTTCTTCTGCACCAGCAGCCGCTGCTCCAGGCACGGCAGCCACGGCTACAGGGGCTGCTGCTGAAACGCCAAACCGATCCTCGATGGCCTTAACTAGCTCCGAAAGCTCCAATACAGTCATATTCTCAATGGCTTCCAAAATCTGATCCTTCGTCAATTTAGTCTCCTCCTCATAAATCCCGTCTTAGGTCATACTCCAATTTTCTTAACTCGAAGTTCCTCTGTCTTTCCCGCTGCCGAGCTTATCCATCAGCACACCGAAGGCTTTAGTTAAGCACCGGCACCTTCCTTCTGTTCACGCACTGCATTCAAGGCATATGCCAGACTCCGCAGTATGCCCTGCAAGGCGTTGGCCATACCGGCAATTGGACCCTGCATTGCCCTGGCCACCATAGCCAGCAGCTCCTCGCGGGAGGGCAGGTCTGCCAAGGCCTGCACCTCGTCGACTCCGATGACTCTACCTTCCAGAACTCCACCCTTAATTTCCAACGCTCTATGGGTACGGGCGAACTCATTCAATATCTTAGCCGCAGACACCGGCTCGTCATATCCGAAGGCAATGGCCGTTGGTCCGGTGAGATACTGGGTGAGCTCAGGCAGGTCAACCTCATTGGCTGCAAGGGTGGTTAAGGTGTTCTTGACGACCTTGTACTCCACTCCTGCTTCCCGAAGCTGCTTCCGAAGCTCCGTAATATCCTGGACGTTGAGGCCCCGGTAGTCTGTCAATACAACCGCTTGAGCCCGGGTGAGTTTATCTTTCAGTTCCTCAACTACAGCTACCTTTTCCGGTCTTGCCACTCTCCTCACCTCCATTCCTCATGCTGCCGACAATGAAAAAAGCCCCCAGAGACAGATCTAGAGGGCCTTAGCACGCAGAAAAACAAGTGCCGCTTTACCTCCAGCCTCGGTTGGCGGGTTACCCCATTAAGTCTCTAATAGACACCGACTGTCTCCGGCCGAATAGCTGCTTTGATTCAGTTGTCGGATTTTCCAAACTCCTTACTCATCCCTCTCCGCTACTGCATTGATCACCAGCTGTGGATCGAGTCTGACTCCAGGACCCATGGTTGATGACACAGCAACCTTGCGGAGGTATTGTCCTCTTGCTGCTGCCGGCCTTGCCTTAATAATGGCATCCATCAATGTCTTGAAGTTAGCCAGCAGAGCTTCATTGGTGAAAGAAACTTTGCCGATGGCAACGTGGATACCTGCGGCCCGGTCAACCCTAAACTCAATTTTACCGGCCTTCAGTTCCTGAACTGCTTTGCCCACTTCAAAGGTAACAGTCCCCGCTTTGGGGTTAGGCATGAGTCCACGGGGTCCCAAAATCCGCCCCAGGCGGCCTACCATACCCATCATGTCCGGTGTAGCCACCGATACATCAAAGTCCAGGAAACCATTGGCGACTTTCTCCACCAGATCTTCGGCACCGACGATATCGGCTCCTGCTGCTTCGGCTTCCCTAGCGTGTTCGCCCTTGGCAAACACTGCCACCCGCACGCTTCTACCTGTTCCATGGGGGAGGACAACAGTGCCTCTCACCTGCTGGTCAGCGTGGCGGGGATCGACTCCCAGTTTCATAGCAACTTCAACGGTCTCATCGAACTTGGCGGTAGCCATCTTCTTCACGAGGTCGATTGCTTCCTCCGGTGAGTACAATTTCCCTCTCTCAACTGCTTTGGCAGCCTCTAAATACCGCTTGCCTCTCTTTGCCATCCTTTACGTCCTCCTTTGTGGTACTAGCGGACTATTCCTCCCACAGTTTGCAGGGCAGTCCCCTTACATTTCTACTTCAATTCCCATGCTCCGAGCTGTTCCGGCTATCATCCGCATCGCCGCCTCCAAACTGGCAGCATTAAGGTCAGGCATTTTCAGCTCGGCGATCTCCTTCACCTGCTCCTTGGTAACCCTGCCTACCTTCTGCATATTGGGGGTTCCAGAGGCCTTATCCAATCCGGCGGCCTTCTTCAAAAGGACAGCTGCCGGAGGAGTTTTCGTAATAAAGGTGAATGACCGATCCTCATAAACGGTAATCACTACAGGTATGATCATTCCGGCTTGGTTAGCGGTACGCTCATTAAAGGCCTTGCAAAACTCCATGATGTTGACTCCATGCTGACCGAGGGCCGGTCCCACCGGAGGAGCCGGGTTTGCTTTCCCTGCCGGTACCTGCAGCTTGATAATGCCAGCTACTTTCTTGGCCATTCCTTCCACCTCCTTCTGACAACGGGAAACTAGATCTTCTGCACCTGTTCAAAGTTTAGTTCTACCGGTGTATCCCGCCCAAAGACCGAGACAATGACCCGCAGCTTGCCCCTTTCCAGGTTGACTTCCTCAATGGTGCCGGTGAAATTGACAAAGGGCCCGTCAATAACCTGTACATTATCGCCAACCTCGTAGGCGACTCTGGGCTTTTGATCCTCCAAACCCATCTGCTGACGGATAACTTCAAGTTCTTCCTCCATCAGGGGGATTGGCTTATTCCCAGAACCGACAAAACCGGTGACGCCAGGGGTGTTGCGCACAACATACCAGGAATCGTCACTCATAATCATCTGCACCAAAACATAGCCAGGGAAGATCTTCTTCTTCACCAGCTTCTTTTTCCCGTCTTTAAAATCCATCTCTTCTTCCACGGGAACAACCACTGAGAAGATCTTATCCTCCATGGCCATAGATTCTACCCGGCGCTCTAGATTAGTTTTGACTTTATTCTCGTACCCAGAATAGGTATGGATCACATACCACTGGGCACCTGGAACCTGGACATCATCCATGATGCAAAGGGGGTACTGGTGATAACCACCGCCGTCC
>JAAYHH010000130.1 GCA_012735435.1 Bacillota bacterium
AGGGGCCTGATCTCGCCATCGGCGTAAATGTGGGTGCAAAGGGCGAGGAGCACATCCGGCGCGCCTTTGCAGAAGGAAACCAAGCCTGAGTTCAAAGCTGCAGTGCGGGACAGCTCCCCATCACCACTAAGCTCATGGAAAGTGGTCATCCGCTTCCGGCGGGAATCAAAGGGTATTTCGCCCACCCGGGGGTAGCTGTCTCCATTGCCTACTTCCAAGCCGGCTTTGGCAGCCAGCACCACCAGTGCGCCCTCGGTGGGGTCGCCGATGATGCCGTAACCGTTGGAACCTGCATCCAGCTGGGCATCATTTGCCAGGGCAAACCCATGGAGCAAAACATTGAGGTGGTCATCATCCAGGGGATCCTCTTTTGCTTCGCCATCTTGGCTTCGGAATTCACCGACAGGCTCGTAGCCCTGTCCGGTAACCTCCAGCATTTGACCATTGACGTAGACATGGGTAACGGTCATCTCATTTTGGGTCAGGGTTCCCGTTTTGTCCGAGGCGATGACAGTGGCGGTACCCAAGGTCTCTACAGCCGGAAGCTTGCGGATAATAGCCCGCCGCCTAGCCATGCGCTGTACACCAAGGGCCAGCACTATGGTGACAATGGCCGGCAGTCCCTCGGGGATGGCGGCAACAGCTAGACTGATGGCGGTCATAAACATTTCAAAGGCGGGCTCGCCCCGCATCAGCCCCAGGGCAAAGACAATGACAACTAGAAGGAGTGCCACAACACCCAAGGTCTTGCCCAATTCCCCAAGTTTAATCTGCAGGGGCGTCGGTTCCTGGGGTGCCTTTTGAATCATACTGGCAATCTTACCGATTTCGGTATTCATGCCGGTACCCACTACTATTGCTCTGCCCCGACCGTAAACCGTCGTGGTGCCGCTGAAAACCATATTCACCCGGTCACCCAGTGCGGCCTCTGGATCCTTCAAGGGGGCTGTGGACTTTTCCACCGGTACAGACTCCCCGGTCAAAGCTGCCTCCTCGCACCGAAGGTTAGCAGCCTCCACTAGACGGGCATCGGCTGGAATATTGGTGCCTGCCTCCAAGAGAATCACATCACCCGGAACCAGTTCCCGGGCAGGCAGATGCTGAACCTTACCTTCCCGAATAACTGTAGCAACGGGAGCAGATAATTGCCGGAGTGCAGCAAGGGAGTTTTCTGCCTTGCTCTCTTGCACTACTCCCAAGATCCCGTTGAGTACCACGATGAGGAGAATGATCAGACTATCCTCAATTTCCCCTACCAGGCCGGAAATTACCGCGGCGCCGATGAGCATCAGCACCAATACATCTTTGAACTGATCCAGAAGCATATCCCACAAGCTCCGACCGGCCTGGGCCTCCAGCTCGTTGGGACCATACTTCTCTAGCCTGCGGGCAGCCTTTTCCTGGGTTAACCCGGTATCGATATCTGTTTCCAAGGCCTTTGCCGCATCTTCCCTGCTCATAAGATACCAGGTTTGTTCCTTGTCTTCATGCATCGTACTTGTATTCCCCCCGTGTAATGTAGAGCTTCCTTTTGTTAATAGCCGCCTCCTGGTTCCCGGCGTCATTTCTTCTGATCTATGAACCGGGACTCGCCTAGATCCGAGGGCCCAGCGTAGGCCTTGGCGGCCTTTTGACTGCGGCTAAAATCCCGCAGCTGGGCCTG
>JAAYHH010000131.1 GCA_012735435.1 Bacillota bacterium
ATGTCTTCAAGGTGCTGCAGGCAGGTGCCAGCGGCTATGTGCTGAAGGATGTTGACCCATCTAACCTCGCGGAGGCTATCCGCACGGTCAACAAAGGGCATGCTTATCTTCGGTCTCCACTGCTGGAGAAGGTATTGGAGGAATTTGGACGGCTTTCCCAAGCCCAGAGGGAGGCTGCTGCTGCGGTGGAATGGCAGAGTAACGGGAGCGGCAATTCGCCATTCGGCACTTTGTCCCGAAGGAAAGAGGCCGAGGAGCGGGGACTCCTTGACCGCCTGACCTCCAGGGAAAGGGAGATCCTGGAATGCATCGTCAGCGGCCAGAGCAACAAGGAGATTGCCGCAACCCTTGTGATCAGCGAGAAAACCGTCAAGAATCATGTCAGCAACATCTTGCGCAAGCTGGAGCTTGCTGACCGCACCCAAGCCGCGATCTATGCACTTAAGCGGGGAGTTACCGGCCGCAAGCTAGATGACTAGGCCGTTCCATGTAAAGGCAATTCCGCCCTCTGCCTTTACGTAAATTCCCCCTTTGACCTTCGTAAGATTTCCCGCGCCCTTTTGCTGCAACCCGGCCAAAGGATTAGGCCTAAAGTCCCGTTTACAGATATTTCAGCAATTTCAAACGCCAAAATAGTCCTTCATACCCTGGCAAATTAAGGCTTTTGCTGGATTCTTTTCCAGTTCCCCATATGGGAAAATCTAGATAACAAGACAAACCTAGCTTCCGATAAAGGCAAACCCTTCGAAAGATGGGGACGCAAAGCCACGAATCTAAGGCAGTTCTCAGTGCCGCGGAACTGCTATGATAGTCGGGCCGCCGAAGAACGGGACAGCCACCCAATTTTCCGTTAGGGTGGATACATGAGTATGTACTTAACACTACCCGTTGGTGTAGGCCGCCGCCCGCCAGCGGGTTTTTGCTTTATGGAAGGGTTTGCCTCCAGGAGGTGATGGTTTGTGGAATTACATACCAAGGAGGCAGAAAGATGTTATCGATACTGTCAATGGCGCGGTTTTATCTCAAGAACCATTTGCTTAAGGATGAAAAGGGTCAGGGCATGGTTGAGTATGGGTTGATTATAGCGTTGGTGGCTGTAGGAGCAATTGCTGCTCTGACGGCACTACGTGGCGGACTTGGAAACATTCTTGAACAGGTGACTGAAGAGCTTAACAATGCACCAACCAGCTAATAGGACCGCTTGTTGTTGAGCGTACGCCGATTAGTTTTTGGACAGTCTCATCCTACTGACACTGGCGGGTTGGAAATGGCATACAGATTTGGGGGGCGGAATGACAGGGGCCAGGCTCTTGTGGAACTGGCCCTTGTCCTCACAGTTTTGTTGACACTGCTTTTGGCCACGGTGGAGATGGGACGCATCGGCCATGCCTATCTGACTGTGCTCCATGCTTCGAGGGAGGGGGCGCGCCTCGGAGCTTTAGGGGGAGAAGATAAAGAAATCACTAGTCGGGTCCAGGCGGCAGCTGCGTCCATCCCCGCCGATAAGCTAACCATTGAGATTTCACCGGCCAAGTGGCAGCGTTTCACCGGTGAACCCATTGAAGTGGCGGTTTCCTACAATGTCCATCTTGTAGTCCCCTTTATTTCACAGATCCTGCCCAATCCTTTTTCAGTAACCGGCAGGACCGTTATGCGGATTGAATAGGATGCTTCATGGAGCTGTGCCGGGTGAAGAGGGGGTGTACCCTTTGCCAGTTAGGCGATGGAAAAGAAAGCTTCTCTTTGGCGGCGATGACTCCGGTGCTGTCCTAGTGATGACAGCGGTTTTTTTGGTTGCACTTTTGGGGTTTTCCGCTTTGGTTGTCGATATGGCTTTGCTTTATGTTAACCGGCTGGTGCTGGTCAACGCGGTTGATGCTGCTGCCTTGGCGGGAGTGCAGAACCTGCCCTACAGTCCCACCACGGCCATGGAGATTGCCAAACAGTATGCAGCCAGCAATGGAGCAGTTCGAGATAAAGTCAGCGTCACAGTGGGAAACGGGGACTCTGAAATAAGAGTTACGGCTTATCGTGATGTGCCGCTTTACTTTGCCCGGGTACTTGGCCTTGGTGAGCAAAGGCTCCATGCTTCTGCCACTGCCCAGGTGGGCACCATCGCCGCTTACATAGGGGTAGTCCCCTTCGGGGTAGTTGAACAAGACTTTGTTTACGGCGAACAGTATATTCTCAAATACGGCCCCCAGACGGTGCCCGGCCATTTCCGGGGCAATTTTGGTGCACTGGCCCTGGGAGCGCGGGGAGCTTCCAATTATGAAGCGAGGATCAAGTACGGCTATCAGGAGCGGCTGGCGGTGGGGGACTGGGTGGAGACAGAGCCGGGCAACATGGCCGGTCCTACCGCAGAGGGCGTAAAGTATAGGCTTGATCAGTGCCAGCACTATCCCAAGTGCACGTGGGACAGCTATGTGCCGGGATGCAGCCGGATAGTCATCGTCCCGGTGATTCGGGGCTTTGACAAGGCCAACGGCCGGGACAATGTGGAGGTTGTCGGATTTGCCGCCTTTTTCCTGGAAGGAACCCTGCGGGAGGGCGGCAAGGGCAACAGCGGCAGCAGCTCCGTTATCGGCAGATTTCTGCGGATTGTGGTGCCCGGTGAATTAGGTGAGGCTGGGGATTATGGCCTCAGGGGGTACAAACTGGTTGGGTGATGACCTCCCCGTTGGGGGATTTAGGAGGGGCTAGGGGTGAGAAAGCGGAAACTGCTGCTCATGGCTGCCGCCTTAGGGTTATTGGCAGCTATCTTGACGTACACATTCATTCGTTCCATAGGGGGTTCCGGCGAGGTCCAGGAGGTTAAGGAAGTGGGAGTGGTAGTAGCAAGTACTGATATTCCCTCGGGAACACCGGTTACTGCTAACATGCTCCGCCTGGCCCAGGTTGCCGAAACAGCCCTGCATCCCGATGCGGCGGCAGCTCCCAATGAAGTTATCGGGCGAATCACTAAAGCTCCCATTGTCCGGGGGGAGCAAATTTTGCACAGCCGTCTCCTGCCGGCCGGGGTAAGACCCTCCCTTTCCTTCGTCATTCCCAGCGGCAAGCGGGCGGTATCTGTTGCTGTCAATGAAGTCGTAGGGGTAGCCGGTTTCATCAAGCCGGGGGACAGAGTAGATGTCTTGGCTACTATGGACAGCGCCGACGGAAAGTCAGCTGTTACCAGCACGGTGCTTCAGAATGTTGAAGTCCTGGCCATCGCCCAGGATATGGAGGAACGGGTTGATAAGGAACCCAAGGTAACAACAACCGTCACCTTAGCGGTTTCCTTGGCGGAAGCCCAGAAAATCACGTTGGCAGAAGAAACCGGTGTACTCAGGCTGGCCCTAAGGCCGGAAAATGCCGCCGATCGGGAGTGGGTAAATCCTACCACCTCTACCCAATTGGCGGGGGCAGCTGGCTCCCAGGGAGCGGTCAAGCCGGCGGTCCAGAAACCGGCGGTTCAGAAGACGGCTGCTAAACCTCCGCAGCCGGCGCCTGTGGAGCCGGCGCCGGACTACCAGGTTGAGGTCATTCGAGGTACAGACCGGAGTACTGTGTCGGTCAAAATGAACTAGGGAAAAGGAGATCGCCGTGGTGAGCATTAGATGCAGGAGATGGCCGGTTCTCATATTTGTCCTTATTCTTGCCTTTGTGCATTTCCCAGGTGAGGCCAAGTCCCAAGAACACTCCCTCTCCCCTAACGGGGAATTACTCACCATACCTCGGGGTGAGTCTCTGCTGCTTCCTGTTTTCAAACCGAAGCGTGTAGCGGTAACTGATCCAGCCATTGCCGATGTGGTGATTATCAACCCTGAGCAGGTGCTGGTAAACGGCATCAGCGTGGGAACAACTTCTCTACAGATCTGGGAAGATACGGGGATTGCATACTACCGGGTAAGGGTAGTTCCCAATCCCGATGCATTGGTGGCAGAGCTCAGGAAGCAGCTGGGGCTCCCGGGAGTAAGAATCAACATCTTCGACGGCAAGGTCATTCTAGACGGTTTTATTGAAAACGAAAGCCAGCGGGAGCGGGCTCTGAAAGCAGCAAGTGCTTATGGTGAAGTTATTGACCTGCTGCAGGCAAAAGATGCGCCGGGGGAGGCAGAACTGGCAGAGGCTGCTGCCGCGGTGATCCAAAGACCCGGCATAAGGGTCAGGGCTGTCAACGGCCGCATTGTCCTGGAAGGGGAAGTCCCGTCCCTAGCGGAATGCCAGCGGGCAGAAATGCTGGCTTCAACCTTTGGTGTTCCGGTTCTGAACTTCCTGGAGGTTTCCGCCCAGGAAGTTTCCTTGGATAGGACAGCCGAAGAAATTGCCAGGTACATCGACATTCCCACCGTTGAAGTAAAGGTAATCGCAGGCGAAACCTTGCTGCTGGAGGGAAGTGTCTCCGATCCTTCCTTAAGGGAGCGGGCATCGGCCATTGCCAGGGCCTTCGGCCGGAGGGTCATCGATCTAATCGTAGTTGAGGTGCCGGAGCCGTCTCCCGATAGCTCCTTCACCACCGGGGGAATCGGTGAAGAGGAGAATTCTTCGGCAAGTACAGAGAGGGCTCAAACTGGGTCCGCCGGCGGTGGGGAATGTACGGCGGAAGTGATGATCCCGGCTCTAGATATCAACGATTGGGCCCATGAGCTTCGGGAAGAAGTGGGGGATCCCAGGGTTTCGGTCCGGGTGATCCGGGATGCCCTTCTCCTAGAGGGTATTGTGGAGTCAGAACATGTCCGGGAGCGGCTCAGGGCCATAGCCGGGCTTTATCCAGTACAGGTCATTGACCTTCTGCAGGTAGAAGGAGAGACACAGGAAGATTTCACTAAAGAAAAGGAATGGCTGGTTAACTACCTCCAGGACCCCAATATCCAGGTCACATTAATTGGCCGCACTGTGCTCTTGGAGGGTGAGGTATCTTCGGAGCTGGCAAGGCGCCGGGCGGTGACAGTCGCCGGGGCCTTGGGCCTGGAGGTTGTGGATCTAATTGTAGTCAAGGAAGAGGCGGACAGCAAGAGTGGAGTCGGTGAAGGTGAGCCTGCTGGGAAGCCGGAGCCCCAGGCGGCGCTGGAGTTAAGGGAGCTGGTGCCGGAGATGGCCGCCGCTTTGGGTGAAGAAGACCTTACGGTATATGAACTCAACGGCTTTATAGTCATCGAGGGAAAGGTGCCCAATGAATTTCGAAGGCTCAGGGCAGAGCGGCTGGCCCATACCTTCGGAGTGCCCTTGGTTATGCTGATTGAAGTTGAAAGCCCCGCAGAAAAGGAACGGTCAGAAGGTGGAAGCGATGTGCCGGAGCTGGCGGGTAGTCAAGGGCAGCTAAAGGCCTTTGAGTCCGCTAAAGGGTCGCCAGAGACCTTCGAATCCACCGAAGGTTCGGCCGAAGAAACGGGTCCCGGCCCGATGGCCAGCAGCCCTGTTCATCGTGTGGTGTCGGAGACGGAATTCGGCTCCGGGGCGAACGACAATGGGGATACCGCCGAAGTACCGCTGGAGCCTAAAAATGACAATGCTGACAGAGAGCTTGCCGGTAGGATCCAGCAGGCCATAGGTCTGCCCCAAATCACCGTCAAGGTCCTTGAGGGGGCAGTGGTGCTGGATGGGATTGTAATCAGCGAGGAGGAAGCCCAGGGGGCCAAGGCCATTGCGGAGATCTTTGCTGATCAGGTGGTTAGCCGTCTTAAGGTTGCGGCGGAGCCTGAGGCTGCGGAGCCGTCCTTGAGTGAGCTTATCGGGGCGGTGCTGGATCTTCCCACTGTCAAAGTAAATCTGGTGGGTGAAAAAGTACTTTTGGAAGGCACAGTTTCAGACCAAAAGCAGCTTGATAGAGCACTTCAGATCGCCGGTGCCTTTGGCAAAGAAGTTGTGAACCTCCTGCGGGTGGAAGCTCCTTACCAGGTACTAATCGAGGTGAAGGTAATCGAGGCCAGCCGCAGCGACCTGGAACAGCTGGGGCTTTCCTGGGGCTCCCTTGAAAGGGGAGTGCTGATCCCCGACAAGGTCCTGGTGGGAGAGCTGATCATTGGGGAACCCATTGAAAGGCTCCTTCCCATTGGAGCCCAGCTGGAGGCCTTGATTGATGAAGGCAAAGCCCGCCTATTGGCAGCGCCGAGTCTGCTTACCCTGAGCGGCAAAGAGGCTTCCTTCCTCTCTGGAGGAGAGATCCCGGTAACGGTGCCCAAGGATGGAGAGCTGCAAATTCTCTGGAAAGTGTACGGGGTTAAGCTTGAGATCCTGCCCGTGGTACTGGACGACGGCGCCGTTGAAGTGACCCTGAAGCCGGAGGTCTCTACCTTAGACTGGACCAACGGCATCCGCATCGATGCCTTGACGCTGCCGGCTATGAAAACCCGCCGGACTGAAACAGTGGTATATATCGAAGACGGTACAACCTTTGTCATCAGCGGGCTGCTAGAAAATGTCGAGTCGGAGCAAGTGCACAAGGTTCCTCTGTTAGGCGATTTGCCCATCATCGGCAAGCTCTTTAGAAGTGACCAGTTCCAGGTGAGTCAGACTGAGCTGGTGTTTTTCGTCACACCCCATATTCTCAAAGGAAACGAGCCCGCGGACAATTTGGAGCTTTGGTGTCCTGGAGATTTGGAGAGGGGAGGTCAGCACCTGTGGGTCGACGATTACGGGTCCTAATTGCCGATGATTCCGCCCCCACCCGGGAGAGCCTCATTCGGCTCCTTTCCTTTCATCAGGATTTTGAAGTGGTGGGGGAAGCAGCCGATGGTGAAGAGGCTGTTGACCAAGCCAGGCTGCTTCAGCCCGATGTGATCCTGATGGATATCAACATGAAACCGGTGGACGGCATTACCGCAACGGAAGTGATTTCCACCGAGATGCCCCGGAGCGTAATTGTGATGATGTCGGTCCAGGGAGAACAGGAGTACTTGCGGCAGGCCATGGCTGCCGGGGCCCGGGACTATTTGACCAAGCCCTTTGGTGCCGATGAACTGGTGAATACTCTCCACAATGCTTATGAACGGGAATCAAGGCGGTGGCTGCAGGTGGTTCCCGGTTCGCTTTTGCCGGAACATCAAGGGAAAGTCATAACAGTCTTCAGTGCTAAAGGCGGGGTAGGCAAGACCACCATCGCTACCAATCTAGCAGCTCTGATTAGCCATGAGCTGGAAAAGGCAGTGATTATCGTCGATTTGGACCTTCAGTTCGGCGATGTGCCGGTCCTCTTGGATTTCGAGCCCCGCCGGACCATCATCGATTTGGTGGAAAGAACCGAATGGGGTTCCGAGGAGGTACGGGGGTGTTTGCACCAATACTCCCAGCACCTTAAAGTGCTGGCCGCACCGGTTAGGCCGGAAGAGGCGGAACTGGTGGGAGGAAGCCACGTAAAGCAGCTGATAGAAAGCCTGCGGCCATTGGCGGATTTTATCATCATCGATACTGCTCAAAATTTCCAAGAACCGATCCTGGCGGCCCTGGATGAATCCGATGAGATAGCTATCATTGCCACTTTGGATATTCCCACTGTGAAAAACGTGCGGCTGTGTCTAGATGTCATGCAGGGGGTTTTGGAATACCCGGTGGACAAGACCAAGCTGGTTGTTAACCGGGATGCCGAGGATATTGGGATTAAAGCTGATTTCTTAGAGGAGAAGCTGGGAATCTCCATCTGTGCTAAGATCCCCAGCGACGGCCGGCTGGCTGTCCAAGCAGCCAATACGGGAGTTCCCTTCGTTCTGTCTAATCCAAAGGCTCCCATCAGCCAGGGGATCCGGGACCTGGCCCTAGAAATAGCCGGCGGCGAAGATCTAACGGCAGCATCTTGGACGGGAGCCGCGAATCAGGGCTTTTTCGGCAAAATTCTCCACCGCCTTAGAGCTTAGTTCGACCGTGCGGGTAAAGAGGTGAACTGCCCTTATGTCACTCCTTAGGAGACTAGAGAAAAAACACAATCAGAAAGCAAGCACCGCTGGGCAATCCCAGGCTGCAATCGGGACATCATCGCCGCGGCCGAAGCTGGCTAGAAAGGCCGATCCCTTTGTCAAGCTGAAAAGCAAAATCCATGAAGAGCTGGTGGGAGCCGTGGATCCCGAGCTTCTTACCGGAACCGATGATGGGGCCAAAAAACAAGAACTTGAGCGGAAGCTGGCAGAACTGGTTGAAGGGATTATCGAAGAGGAAGCTCCCCATCTCTCCGGAGCAGAAAGGCAGCGGATAACAGGGGATATCATCGATGAGGTGATGGGCTTTGGGCCCATTACACCCCTTCTCAATGACCCCACCATATCAGAAGTGATGGTCAACGGCCCTAAACAGGTGTATGTGGAGCGGGAGGGACGGCTGGAAATAACCGATGTCGCCTTCCGGGATGATGCACATGTGATGCATATTGTGGAGAAGATCGTAGCTCCCTTGGGACGCCGGATCGATGAAAGCATGCCCATGGTGGATGCCCGCTTGCCCGACGGTTCCCGGGTCAATGCCATTATTCCACCCTTGAGCCTGAATGGACCGGTGCTCACCATCCGCAAATTCGCCGCCGATCCCTTTACTGTAGAAGATTTAATAGAATTCGGCACCTTAACTCCTGAAATTGCCGAGTTTTTAGAAGCCTGTGTTCGGGTGAGGCTGAACATCGTTGTCTCTGGTGGTACCGGCTCCGGTAAGACAACACTGCTCAATGTTTTGTCATCATTTATTCCCCAAAATGAGCGGATTATAACCATCGAAGATGCGGCCGAGCTGCAGCTTCAGCAGGACCATGTCGTGTCATTGGAAAGCAGGCCCCCAAACATCGAAGGAAAAGGGGCCATAGCCATCCGGGATTTGGTGCGGAATGCCCTGCGGATGAGGCCTGACAGGATCGTGGTGGGGGAGGTCCGGGGCGGAGAAGCCCTGGATATGCTCCAGGCCATGAACACCGGCCATGATGGCTCTTTGACCACCGGCCATGCCAACACACCCAGGGATATGCTGTCCCGTTTGGAGACCATGGTGCTGATGGCGGGTATGGAACTGCCGGTAAGGGCCATCAGAGAACAGATTGCCTCGGCCATTGACTTAATCGTTCAGACCAGCCGCCTGCGGGACGGCAGCAGGAAAATCATCCAGATTACTGAGGTGCAGGGGATGGAAGGCGATGTCATCACTCTCCAGGATATTTTCATCTTTGAGCAGCAGGGCGTCGATGAAAACGGCAAGATCCAGGGCAGGTTCTATCCCACCGGCATCAGGCCCAAGTTCATGGATCGGTTTGAGGCTGCCGGTATCTGGCTGAGCCCTGAACTCTTCGGCGGCTTTTAGGGGGCGGGTCGATGTTTTTGGCATTAATTACTTTTATTGGGGTAACCGGCCTGGCCTATGGATTCCTCTCCTTAAGGTTAGATGAGGTTCGGATCCAAAGGCGCCTTGACCGGGCTGCCTACAGCCCCCTTGCCCCGGGTGAAGCTGCAAGCTCTCTGAGGGAAAGGGAGTCGGCGGGGTTCTGGCAGAGATGGCAGGGACGCTGGGGCAAACTGATGGCCTTAGATTCCAGAGGACAGCTGGAGCTTCGGCTCCATCGGGCCGGCATCCCCCTCAAGGCAGGAGAGTTTCTGGCCTTTAACGGCTTTGCGGGGCTGGTTGGCGGCCTTGTGGGTATTATCGTTGGCGGGGGTAGTCTCCTGCAGACACTGCTCTTTCTACTAATAGGTTTGATTCTGCCGCAGCTTTATCTAATCCGCAAGGAACGGGCATCTATGACGGCCCTCAGCGGACAGATCGCCGATTCCCTGGTACTAATGGCCAATTCTCTGCGGGCCGGCCACAGCTTTCTGCAATCCTTGGAAATGGTGGCCCGGGAAATGGATCCCCCTATCTCCCGGGAGTTTCGGCGGGCTCTCCAGGAAATGAACCTGGGGATCCCGGTGGAAACGGCTTTAACTGCCATGGGCCGCCGGGCCGGCAATGAGGATTTAGACCTGATGGTGACAGCTGTCCTTATTCAAAGACAGGTGGGGGGCAACTTGGCCGAGATCCTGGATACCATCGCTGAAACCATCCGGGAGCGGGTCAGGATCCAAGGAGAAATCAAAACCCTCACTGCCCAGGGCCGCATATCAGGGGTGATCATCTCCTTGCTGCCCCTTGCCGTCGGCGTCTTTATTGGAGCGCTCAATCCCGAATACTTGAGTATGCTCTTCACACACCCCATCGGCAGAGCGATGCTGGCCATCGGGGTTTTAGGTCAGCTTGCGGGAATCGCAGCCATACGGAAGATCGTTAAGATCGATGTTTAGGTAAGGGGGTGGAAAGATGTTGGCTCTGTTGCTGGCGGGAGTTTTCTTAAGTGTGACACTGGCGGTTTATCTTCTGGCTTTGGCCATGTATGAGCCCAGGAAGCGGGTGGAAGAGCGTCTCAGCAGGGTTTTTGGAGAGGAAGCTTCGGTGCCGCAGGTGCCGGAGGAGCCCTTCCTGCAGCGGGTGATCACACCGCTTCTTTCGGAGATGAGCCGCTGGATAGTTAGGATTACTCCGGTGGGGTGGCGGAATTCCCTGAGGCGCAAGTTGACGCTGGCCGGCAATCCCGGAGGACTGGAAACCGGCCAGTTCTTAGCCCTTTACCTGGTCGTGATCATTGCAGGAATATGCACAGGCTCTCTCTTGGCCAAGGGCACCGGCCAGCCGCTGTTTGCTATGATAGGTCTTGGCTTTGGACTTCTCATCCCGGATTTTTGGCTCAAAGGGCGGATTCAAGACCGCCAAGGGGCCATCCGAAAAAGCCTGCCTTCTTTCTTGGACTTACTTACAGTCAGTGTTGAAGCCGGCTTGGGTTTCGATGCTGCCTTGGCCAGGGTAACTGCCAAGGAGTCGGGGCCCTTGGCAGAGGAGTTCCAGCGGGTTCTTCAGGAAATCCGAATGGGAAAGCCCAGACGTGATGCCCTAAGGGACTTGGGAAACCGAACCGAGGTTAAGGAGCTTTCCGGCTTTGTGACTGCCGTCGTTCAGGCTGATCAGCTGGGAGTAAGCATCGGCAACGTACTTCGGGTCCAGGCCCAGCAGATGCGCCGCTCCCGCCGCCAGCGGGCAGAGGAAGCGGCAATGAAGGCTCCCATCAAGATGCTGTTCCCCTTGGTGTTCTTTATCTTTCCCAGTTTGTTTATCGTTCTTTTGGGGCCGGCGGTCATCCAATTGATAGAGGCTTTCAAGGGTATGTAAATATCTGTGAATAATGGTCTTGAAGCGGTGTAAGTGAAGACTTTGATTCCTCTACATAGGAAAAGGTCAGCTGGTATCGGTAGAGAGCGGCGCCATAGCCGGCAAGGACAGGGAGCAGATGCGGTCTCGGGGATGCACAGGGTGCCAGCGATGGCAGGATACCTATGCAGAAAGTGCCGGTGACTATGGGTGTCACACATCACGGTTTGTCTAAGAGCTAGGTGGAAACTATGATGAAAAGCTTGCTGAGATTACGGCAAAAGCCTTCTCGGTTCCAACAAGGAATTCTCTTGATCCTCTTGCTGTTTTCGCTGCAGATTCTCTTGCCCCAAACTGTCCTGGCGGCCACCACAGTTTCCGGTAAGATCAACGGCAATGTCCGGTGGGTGCCGGAAAATAGTCCTTACATAGTCAACGGAGATATCGTTGTTGCCCCAGGAGCTACCTTGACCATTGCTCCCGGCACTGAGGTGCGCTTTCGCCGCTACCATACATCCTATCCCTATACCAACCGGGGGGTACTCCGGGTACTTGGTACTCTAAGGGTAGAAGGAACCCAAGAGAACCCTGTCTATTTTGGTTTGTACGAAGAGGGAGGTATTGGGGATTGGGGCGGGATCTGGGTTGACGGCTATTGGGGCGGGAAAGTGATTATGGAATACGCCGAAATAGAGTTCGCGCAGCGGGGGATATATGTCTCAGGCGGCAGCCCCGTTGTGAAAAACAGCCGCTTCAGTTCCAATTTCAGTGGTATTCACCTGGAGCGGACCACTGATTTCCTCCTGGAAAGGAACATTGCCAGCGGCAACGATTACGGGATTTATCTAGACACCTCCCAGGGGACAGTCACCAAGAACTCCATCATCAGCAACTCATGGGGCCTCTACTCATTCTTGTCCCATGGAGCTGCCATCACCCACAATGCCGTCAAGAGCAATACCTTTGGGATTGTCATCGATGGGGGCCGGGAGGATGTGATCGAGTACAACGATTTCAGCATCCGGCAGCCCAATGATTATGCTGTTTATATCATTGAGGGGAAACCTGCCCGTATCAACTACAATAACTTTTTTTATGACCCGGAAATTACAACAACGCCCGGGCAGGTCTTTTGGTATATCTGGAATGAGGATAACGCCGGTGATGTCAATGCCAGCCACAACTGGTGGGATACTGTAAATCCTGCTGTTATCGAAGCGTATATCATGGATCGGCGGGACCGTTCCTATTTAGGGCTGGTCAATTACCTTCCCATTGCCCAAAGTCCCATCAGCGGCACAGCTGATGATATATCCGCACCGGTAGTCAGCATCAACAACCTTCCCCCTTTTTCACCGGCAGCTGGGAAAGGCGAGGAGGAACCCCTGCTGGCTGTTAATTACAGCTTATCGGAGACAGTTAAGGCTCTCTATGCCCAGGTAAGGGATAGTCACGGACTCATGGGGCCTAAGGGTGGGGTGCTGTGGAGCGCGGAGTGGCGGGAAGGAGAGCTCCTGCGGGATGGCCAGCATACCTGGAGCTGGAACGGGCGCCTTGAAAGCGGGCAGGTGCTGGCCGATGGAGAATATCAAATTGAAATGACAGCTGAAGACATAGAAATTAAGGGGCTTATCAGCAGCACCGCACGGGCCCGTTTGATTATCGACACTATTCCTCCGGTCTTGACTATTGATTTCCCCGGCCAGAACTACAGGCTCCACGATAACTCCATTCGGGTAGAGGGCAGGGTGCAGGATGAAAACTTGGTTGGAGGTCTGGTCTTGGTCCGGGCAAGGGACCTTGGAGAAAACGTTAGGGCAGATCTAGACGGGGAAAGCTGGCAGGCAGTGATTTCAAGACTCAGGGAAGGTCCCAATATTTTGGAAGTAAGTGCCTATGATGGTGCCGGCAATGAAGCAGCGGCAGCTAGAACTGTCTTCTACGAGCCGGTGATAGACTTAAAGATTACAACTCCTACCAACATCCCCTCCCAGGTAATCCGGGGAACTGTCCGGGAGGCATTTGCCGATGAGGTTGGTAGAGTTGAGATTGTGGTTAACGGCCAGCCCTATTCTACGGTGCTTTCTCAAGGGGAGTTTTCGACCCTGGAGCCGGTGCCCCTGAAGCTCGGTGATAACGATATTACAGCCGCTGCCAACACCACTTCCGGGGCAGTTTTCGGCCGGGTTACTGCGGTAATTGAGTATGACCCTCTTTATAACATCACAGTTTCCAATCAATTCCCCCAGGGGCTTCAAATGGTATCGATACCCATGACGCCCTTTGATGATGACCCAACGGCCGTTTTTGGGTCGTCCCTGGCCCGGTGGAGCTCCCTGGAGGACGGTACCCCCGGCTATGTTTACAGCGGCCAAGACCTGGAAAGGGTAACCCCTTACCGGGGCTATTGGTGGAAACCAGATACTCCCCAAAGGGTCACGGTTACCGGCAAGGCCTATGCTCCCAGCAAGGGTTTCCAGTTTCCCTTGGAGCCGGGGTGGAATCAGATCGGCTGTCCTTTCTTGCAGCCTGTTCAATGGGAGAAGGCCAAGTTTGCAGCCGACCAGGGGCGTTCCCTTTCTTGGGAAGAAGCGGTCAAGGAAGGCTGGCTGTCCCGGAGCCTCTGGACTTACCGGGAAGGGGGATATGTCCCTGCCAATACTCTAGAGCCCTGGTCCGGGTATTGGATCCTGGTCCGCCGTCCACTCCAGGTGATAATCCCCCCAGAGGCCGTCACTGCAGATGATGGCTTATTGAGTGTGAAGGGTGCAGGAAGCCCTGTCATTTTGGCAGGCGGAGCCGTACCTTGGGGAGCAGAGGCTTTTGGCGGGCATGGGGCGGCTAGCGGGATGAGCCTTGGAACAAGCTCTGGAATCAGCTGGAGCCTGCAGTTATCTGCTGCTTCTGGTGAGAGCCAGGACCGCTATAACTATCTGGGGGTAGCGCCGGGAGCGAAGTCTGGGTTTGACCCGGCTTACGATTTGGAAAAGCCGCCTCCAGCCGAAGGGCCTATTGTGTGGCTTGGGGGGAGCAGGGCCGGTGCTGGGTTTGTGAAGACGCAAGACGGGCGCCGAAGAGATAACATCACAGCTGCCGCTTTGGCAGGCACAGCCCTAGCAGCAGATTACCGCTCCCTGGATGAGCCCTTGATCTGGGACATTTTCATCGAAAACAACACGGCTGGTTCCGATGCCGGGGAAGTCACCTTGAGCTGGATGGGCAATTGGGATGCCCGAGTCTGGAGGCTAACCTTGATGGAGCCCGGGGAAAGCAGTACCTCTGGTGCTGGAACTCAAATGCCTCTGCCCTCCTTCGGCAGCATTACCTTTACCTTGCAGCCGAGGGAAGTTAAGCATCTGCAGATTCAAGCCGTCTCTAGAGAGGGGAGTCTATCCCTTCAGGGCGTTTTGCCCTACCCAAACCCCTGGAATATGAGCGGTCCTTTGAAGTTGGCGTATACCATCAACCAGCCAGCGGTGGTGGAAGCCAGGGTATACGATGTAACGGGTAGGCTAGTGCGGATCCTTCCTGCGGAAACCAAACCTGCAGGGCGTCATTATTTTCTCTGGGATGGGCGCAACGGCCGCGGCCGCATTGCAGCCAACGGTTTGTACTTCTACCAGGTAACTGCGCGGCCGGTGGGCGGAGGGAAAAGCGTTAAAGCCCAGGGGAGGCTTGCAATTCTCCGCTGAAAGGGAAGGAGGCGGTGTCAGTGAAAAAACAGGTTGGGCAAAACACCCGGCGGTCTTGGCGCTGGTGGCTGATCCTGATTGTGCTGGCAGCTGCCGCCTCCGGCTGTTCCTCGGGCGGGGGAGGTGCCGGGCTTTCCAGCATTGCCGGAAACGTTGCCTATTATGACCTAACTGGACAGCCGGCAGCTCCCCAGGGCATCGTAGTGGGGGTAGCCGGTACTGATGCCTGGAATTCCCATGTTGACAGCACCGGTGCCTATCAGCTCAAGGGTATCCCGGCGGGCATACACCGAATTGTAGTTAAGGAGGTTAAAGGTCTGCCGGCGAATGCGGTCTTTATCACCGATCCGCCCGGGGGCGTACAGGTGAAGCTGGATGCCGGCATACCTATGATCGATGTTAACCTATCGGCGGTTGCTATGCCGGGACTGCCGGATTTGTAGAAAGATCCGGTCCAAGGTCATGCCTATAGGTTCTAGAGTTACGTCCCAACCGCAATCGGAATAGGAAGCTGACAAGGTGCTGCCGCGATGGCGAACAGATGTTTGTAAGACCTGCTGGAACATGGTATAATAACCACTAGACGCCGATGAATAGTCAACAGCCGTTGTTCAAGTTGACAGCCGTGGTTATTCCACATCAGAACTGGGAGGAATCGGATGACTAAGTTATTGACGGTGGTCAATGAAACCCGGGGCGTCATTTTAGGCGACCGGGTACAGGAAGCCGCTTCCTTTTGGACCCGGGCCAAGGGGCTTTTGGGGCGCTCGGGCCTCAAGGAGGGAGAAGGACTCCTCCTTTACCCCTGCTGGGCCATCCACAGCTACGGAATGAAGTTTGAGTTCGATGCCCTCTATCTAGACCGGCAGTATAAAGTAGTGCATATTATAGACAGGATGCCTCCCAACCGCCGGGGACCCAGCCTGAGAAAAAAGGCCTTTGCTGTTTTGGAACTGCCGGCGGGTACAGCAGCGGCAACTGCCACAGCAATAGGCCATCAGCTGGCAGTCCGCCAGGGAACCAATCCCTCTGCCCCTGAATAGGATGGAGTAAGTGGGAAGAGGGGCGGGGGACTACGTATGGGAAAGGCGCGTAAGTACGTACAAACCGGTGAACATGGTAAGCCTAAGTCGGAGAAAGAAAATAGACACGGGTTTCCCGCCGGGCTTACCCCTCGGGAAAAAGAGGTGCTGGCACTGATTGCCACCGGTATGACCAATGCGGAAATTGCTGAACAGCTGTTTATCAGCCCGCATACGGTGAAAAACCATGTGACCAATATATACAAGAAAATCAAGGTGGAAGATAGGACCCAGATCGCCCTGTGGGCAATCGCTGCTGGTTTGGTGGGCGATATGCCCGATTGACTGGGGTATATCGGATTGACTAGATACAGCCTCCGGAGCCAGAGGAAGGACTTGATGAGGCCGATACGGAAACAATCCTGGTAGTTGCTAAATCCGGGGGGAGTAATGTGTTGGAGTTGGAGACCTTGGAGGGGACGGTTGAGCGCATAACCTTCCGCAATGAGGAAAATCTCTATACGGTTGCCCGATTTGCGGTGAAGGGGCAGAAGCAGCCCATCACCGCTGTCGGCAGATTTGTGTCTATTCACCCTGGGGAGAGTTTTAAGCTGCGGGGGGAGTGGACAACCCATCCCCAGTACGGCCGGCAGTTTCAAGTTGAAGAAGCAGAGCCCATCATGCCGGCAACCATAGAAGGGATTAAGAATTACTTGGCTTCAGGCCTGATCAAAGGTGTAGGGCCGGCCATTGCCGATAAACTGGTGAAAGCCTTTGGCCTAGAGACATTAGAAATCATTCAGAAGCATCCAGAGCGGCTGCTGGAGGTAGAGGGAATTGGGCCGGTGAAGGCCCAGGCGATTCAGAACGGCCTGGCAGAGCAGGAAGAGATTCAAAACGTGATGGTTTTCCTGCAGGGGCAGGGGATCAGCACTGCCTATGCCAACCGGATCTACCGCCGGTACCGCCAGAATGCCATCTCTGTCTTGAAGGAAAATCCCTACCGCTTAGCCGATGAAGTGACCGGCATTGGTTTTCGCATCGCGGATCGGATTGCCGGCAACTTGGGAATTGATCGGGAATCTCCCCAGCGGATTCGAGCCGGGCTCAAATACACCCTGGAACAGGCCATGGAGACAGGGCATGTTTTCTTGCCCGCTGCCGAGCTGGCAAAAGAGGCCGAAAAGATCCTGGAGCTCCCCTCTGAGCTTATCCAGGGTGAGCTTAAGAATCTGGCTGACAGCGGCACTGTCAAGATGGAGGTGCTGGGAGGGGAAGAAGTAGTATATCTACCCTTTATGCAGGCAATTGAAGAAGAGGTAGCTCGGCGCCTGCGGGTTTGGGCTCAGATGGCCGCTGCTCAAGATACCCTCCAGCTGGACTTGCTTCCGGTGCTAACCGAGATTGAAAACAAGGTCGGGATCAAGCTGGCCAAGCAGCAGCGGGAGGCGGTGCTCCAAGCCTGTCAGAAGCCGCTCTTGATCATCACTGGAGGCCCAGGAACAGGCAAGACCACCATCGTCCGCCTGATCCTGGAAATGTTTGATGCTTGGGGCTGGAAGACCCTATTGGCTTCTCCTACTGGCCGGGCCGCCAAGCGGCTGGCGGAGTCTACCGGCAGGAAGGCCCAGACGATTCACCGCCTTCTGGAATTTGGCTATGATGGCGACAGCGGCGGCAGCCTGCAGTTTCGCCGTAATGCAGACAATCCCCTGAAGGCCGATGCCGTGATCCTGGATGAGGTTTCCATGGTGGACCTGCGGTTGTTTTACCATCTCTTGCAGGCTGTTACTCCAGAAACCCGCTTGATCATGGTGGGAGATGCCGATCAGCTGCCGCCGGTGGGGCCCGGTCAGCCCTTCAGCGATATGCTGGCCGCCGGGGTAATCCCCAGTGTGCGCCTAACCGAAGTATTTCGCCAGGCCGAGACCAGCCTGATCGTAGCAAATGCCCACAGGATCAACCGGGGAGAGTTTCCTAAGCTAAACTCTCCCAAAGGGGATTTCTTCTTGATAGAAGAAAGGGAAACTGCTAATCTGCCGGGGCTCATCGTAGACCTAGTTAAGGAGCGGCTGCCCTCCCATTACTCCCTAGACCCCATGGAGGATATCCAGGTTCTGTCCCCCTTGAGGAGAACCAAGGCAGGGACCGATGTCCTCAATAAGCATCTCCAGGCAGCCTTAAACCCGCCAAGGCCAGGGAAAGATGAAGTTGCCTTTGGAGGCAATGTCTTTCGGGTCGGAGATAAGGTGATGCAGACGGAAAACGACTATGATAAACAAGTCTTCAACGGCGATATGGGCCGGATAGTTTCCCTGGATCGGGAAGGCCAGCACCTGGTTGTGGAATTCGCCGATGCAGAAGGGATCCGTTATGTAGTCTATCAGCGGAGTGAATGGGACCAGCTGGAGCTTTCTTATGCCATTTCGGTCCACAAAAGCCAGGGAAGCGAGTATCCAGTTGTTGTCATGCCTTTGGCCTGGACACTGCCTTCTCTGATGAATCGGAACTTGATCTATACAGCCATTACCAGGGCCAAGCGCTTAGTAGTTCTGGTGGGAGAAAGGCGGG
>JAAYHH010000132.1 GCA_012735435.1 Bacillota bacterium
GAGATCGAAGAAGGAGGCAGCATCGTCGATTGGAAGGAAATGCGGGTCACTGCCCAGGCCGCGATAGACAGGCTGGGGCTGGATATCTACTTGGACATTAGGCTGGCTGACTTGTCTGAGGCCAATCAGCAGCTGGTGGCTATCGCCCGGGGTTTGGTCCATGATGCCCGCTTGCTCATCCTCGATGAGCCCACATCCAGTCTTTCCCGGGGTGAGATTGAATCGCTGTTTGAAGTAATCACCACCCTCAAGGGAGAGGGTGTGTCTATTCTATTCATTAGCCACAAGCTGGATGAAATCTTTGCGATTTCCGATCGGATCACTGTTCTCCGGGACGGCCAGCATGTAGGGACATATCCCAAGGATGAACTGACGGAGGAGCAGCTTATCTCTTTGATGGTTGGCCGCAAGCTGAGATATATAGAATACGAGCGGAACCCCATCGGTTCTCCTATTTTGGAGGTTAAAGGTCTTAGCAAACAAGGCAACTTTGCTGATATTTCCTTTACACTGCATCGAGGAGAGATCCTGGGGATAACTGGTTTAGTAGGGGCGGGCCGCACTGAAGTAGCACAGGCCATCTTCGGCCGCCTTGTGCCCGATAGGGGCGAAATCTATCTGGAAGGCCGGCCTATTAAGATCAATTCAACCGCACAAGCCGTTGAGGCCGGCATCGCGTATATTCCAGAAAGTCGGCAATCTCAAGGTTTGTTCCTAGGTAAAACTTTGGCAGATAATGTAGCTGTGACGCGGCTAGATGCCTTGGTAGGCCGTTTTAAGATTATCCGCACTGACCGATTGGCTGAACATGTACGCCACTGGATCAACCGGCTATCTATCCGACCTCCGTATCCAAGGATGCTTGTTGATCAATTCTCCGGCGGAAATCAGCAGAAGGCAGTACTTGCCAAATGGCTTGCTTATGAACCGAAGGTACTCATAGTAGATGAACCGACCAACGGCATCGATGTGGGAGCTAAGAGCGAAATCCATCAGTTGTTGAGGGATCTCGCTGCCTCAGGAATCGGTATTATCATGATTTCTTCCGAGCTGCCGGAAGTGTTGGCAGTCTGTGACCGCATCTTGGTCATGCGCAGGGGCAGGATTGCCGCTGAATTCGCTAGAGAGGATGCAACCCAGGAGCGGATTATGAATGCCGCGATCCTCGATCGGCCCCTCAAAGAGCATGCATCCTAAAGGAGTACGAAACAAGCCTGTTTCAGGTTAATCTCTTGGCAAGAGAGGCGATCTAGATGAGACAGCTGTTCAGGTCAAAAGAGGCTGGCATTCTATTAATCATCATTCTAGTGTCTGCTGTTATTACTCTCAAGAATCCAGTCTTCCTAACTGCTGAAAACCTTTTGGACCTGGCTAAGAACAATACTGTAATCGGTATAGTTGCTCTGGGTATGCTGCCGGTAATCATTACCGGAGGAATTGACGTCTCGGTGGGGGCAATGACTGCCGCGGTTACCATCATCATCGGCAAGTTCATGGTGAATTTTGGCGGTAATCTACTGCTTGTGTTTCTCCTGGGCTGTGCCAGCGGAGCGCTGCTGGGGGCCTTTAACGGACTGTTGGTATCCAAGCTAAACTTGCCGCCTATCGTAGTAACGTTGGGTTCCATGAGTATTATAAATGGTTTGATGTTGTATTACACAGGGGGCTCCTGGATCACCAATATACCCCAGTGGTTCATAGATTTCGGTCGGATTAAGCTGGCTGGAGTTCCCATTCAGGTCTTTTTCCTGGTGCTGGCAGCTGTAATTACCTACCTTGTCCTCAAGTACACCTTGATTGGAAGAGGAATCTTTGCCATTGGAGGCAACCCGGTTGCTGCAGTACGGGCAGGTTTTCATAAAGACAAGATCCTTCTATTTCTTTACTCCTACCTCGGCTTCTTAGTAGGCTTAGCGGCAGTAGTCCACACATCAATTATGAGGCAGGTTGACCCTAACGCCTTCAGCGGTTTTGAAATGAATGTTATCGCTGCCGTTGTCCTGGGAGGCGCTAATGTGCTGGGAGGGGAAGGCTCGGTCTTTGGCACTATCCTTGGGGTGACAGTTCTAGCCGTGATTCAGAATGGACTGATCCTGGCTTGGATTCCTACCTATTGGCAGCAGATCGTGGTTGGTGTCATCATCTTGGCTGCTGTCTGTTTCGATGTAATACAAAATAGGCGCCGTCAAGCCCGAATCGCTCGAATTGACGTAGCCGGAGAGACGCCCGTGGGGAGGTAGCAGGATGGAAAGCCGAAAA
>JAAYHH010000133.1 GCA_012735435.1 Bacillota bacterium
GCGCAGCCAATAGGATAGACTGCTCATTTACACCTTCCACCCGGCTGGGATAGCGCCTCCATTCGCCTCTGACATACGCCTCTAGCTCCACCCGCTGATTTACCTTGATGACTTGCTTCATCATTGGAATGTGCACCACCAGTCAGTTCCATAATTGCCTGTAGTTTCTAATAAGATTATACTACAACGGCTCTGATTCCTCTATGTTTGGCAGTTCTCAGCTTCTGACCCTGCGGCCAAAAGTCCCCGCTGCCGGGCATCGGCATTGATTTCCTCCAGGCTGTCAATAGCCCACTGGATGGATCTTGTGTTGGCTGCTGCCAGAAAATAGACGCTGCCTATAGGGTAGGAGGCGGCTCGGCCGCTGCGCCCCGCCATTTGGATTAGCGTCCTGGCGTCGTACAAATCATCATGGGCGTACAAGACAATTACATCTGCCTTGGGAACGGTAATTCCCCGTTCCAAGACGCTGGTGGTCACCATCACCGAAGGTGCAGTCCTTCCGAACAGCTCCCTCTGCTCATCCCGTTTAGGGTCTCGGGAATGGGTGGCAAACACGGGAACAGAGGAAAGATGCGAACAAGCGGCAATTTCCCCAGCCACCGCCTCTACCAGCCAAATCCTCGGCACAAAGACAAATACACGGCTGCCGGCTGCAACGCTGTATTTGAGTTTTAGCCAGAATTCCTGGGGAAGTTCAAGTATCGGCGGCCCATCCCGGCTGGTACGACTTCCCCAATGCTCCGGCACAAGGTGGCGGCGGCAGAGGATCACCTTTGGCACCGGTACTGGATAGCCGTGGTGGCGTACCGGCACTGTAATCAAGTGGACTCTGCCCCGACGGGCAGCCTGCAGCATGGAAGGAGCAGGTGTTGCAGTCATAAACACCTTTAGTCCGCCGGACTTCACTGCCCGCTGCAAAGCTCGATGGAGCATGGCTGAACCAGCATAGGGGAATGCGTCTGCTTCGTCTAGGATAACGATGTCAAAATAACTGTTGAACCGGATCAGCTGGTGAGTTGTCGCCACCACCAGCGGACCCAAGGCTTCGGGCTGTTTGGCGCCTCCGTAAAGGGCTGTGATGACAATCTCTGGGAAAGCGGCCTTGGCCCGCTCCGCGACTTCCACCACCACATCCCGGCGGGGAACGGCAAATACCGCCCTCAGTCCAGCGCCGATGGCCAAAGCTAGTCCTTCAAAGGCGATTTCTGTCTTTCCCGCGCCGCAGACTGCCCAAATGAGGCACCAATTTGCCTCTCCTGCCTGGGACATTTCCTGAGAAAAGCCGGTTAGAGAAAAGCCGGGTGATTGCGGGGCAGCTATAACTTCCTGCCCCCGCACCCTGCTTTCGGGCTGCTCCCTACTCGGGGCCTGCTGCCCGCCGGCGGCGAAATAGCTATTAAGCCAATTATCTACATACCTCTTAAACTCCGCCGCGGCCTCAGCCTGTGCCCTGGTGAGCTGAAACTCCAGCCTTGGCTTAAGGCCAGGAAAGACTTCTCTGACCTTGGGAAACTCCTGAAGGCTGCCGTAATACAGCTCCCGGCAGCTCCGGACCTCACCGAGACTGCGGCAGGCAAGGCAAGCAACGCAGCTAGATCTTCCGCACAAGGGACATTCAATTTTGTCAAACTGCTGCCTCTCCCCGCACCGGCAGCAGACGTGATAGTCCGGCAAAGGTGAAATAATCCCCGGCCAGATCCTAAGCTTCCCTGCCAAGGCACCTGCCTGGAGAAGATCCCGCAGCGGATAGGGACTGACAACACCCCACTGTTCTAGCAGGGACCTGACCTCATCGTAGGATAAAACCCGACCCTCAATCAGCCTGCCGATTGCTTCCAGAAGCTCTAGAACCTCTACGGACATGCCTCCTATAAGCCGCTGTTCTGCCTCTATCTCCCTAAACTCAATCTCCCGCCAGCGGTCTAAACCTTGCCGGCGAAAGTGCCTGCGGATGAGCCTAAGCCATGACCTTTTTGTTTTGGAAAGGTCCCAGTGACTCTTCCCTTTTCCAAAAGCCTCTTCTTGTCCTCTGCGGGTTAGGGAGCTGGCAATGAACCTAATAAATGATAGAGGGCCCAAGGCAGGCCGGGAAACCCGGAAAAGCGGATCGTTGTATGTTAGGCTAGAAAGATGGGGGGAAGCCCGGAGATTATAGGCACCGGTCTTCTCTCTGAGATCGGAAGCCATAGCTACTGCCAGGTCAATGGGCAGGGGCTGAGATGCGACAATGAGGCGAGTATAGCCCCTGCCGGCAAGGAATGCACTGTCTAAGTAGGGATCGTGGGTAAAGCCACAGTAGGCCTGGTTTTCTCCCAGCGCCAAGTAAAGATAATATACTGCCATTATCCTTCGATGTGTCCTTGAAGGTCGCGGCTATAAAGGGCGATGGCTGGATCACTCTTGAAGCTAATGGATTCCGAAGTTAATGGACTCTACTGGAAGCCACCAGGGTGGGCCTAACGGGCCAAAAGACCGACAGGCC
>JAAYHH010000134.1 GCA_012735435.1 Bacillota bacterium
CTCCTAATGGGACCTCCGGGATGCGGCAAGACCCTCCTGGCCCGCTGCCTGCCGGGCATTCTGCCGCCGCTGTCCTTTGCTGAGGCCCTTGAGGTGGCTCAAATCTACTCCGTTGCCCAAGGAGGCCGGGCGCCCTTGCGGCTGAGCCGGAGCCGTCCCTTTCGCAGTCCCCATCATTCATCTACAGTGGCGGGTTTAATCGGAGGTGGAGCAAATCCAGAACCAGGAGAGGTGACTTTGGCCCACCATGGAGTGCTGTTCCTAGATGAGGTGGGGGAGTTTCGCCGCACAGTGCTGGATGTCTTGCGGCAGCCCCTGGAAGACGGTCGGGTGTCCCTGGTTCGCCACGGGTACAGCATCACTTACCCAGCCCGCTGCCAGCTGATCTTGGCAGCTAACCCTTGTCCTTGCGGCTTTCTTGGCTCCTCTGTTAAGGAGTGCCTGTGTACAGGGGGTGAGCTGGCATCCTACCGCAGGAGGCTGTCTGGTCCTTTATTGGATAGAATTGACCTTCAGGTGTGGATGGACCGCCTGGATGCCCATGAGTACTACTCATCGGGAGAACCATCGTCAGTAGTAAGGGAGCGGGTAATTAAAGCCTGGGATTACTTAAAGATCATTGAAGAAGGCGAAGCTGTCATCGAAGTATCCATGGGCGCCAGAAATGTCTTGGCACGGGCAGTTGAGAAATTCAAGCTTTCCGCCCGGGCTGTTACCAGGATCCAGCGGGTTGCAAAGACCATCGCCGTTTTGGAAGGTTCACAGGAGATTGAAGCCCACCACCTGGCGGAAGCCTTAACTTACCGCCTTTCTCTTTAGTTTATCCAGGCACCGAAAACTGGCGGGAGAGGCTGCATTTCAAGGGGAGTGATCAGGATATGAAGCTGTTCTTTAAGCCATGCTAAGGCACAAACGGCATTCTTCGAAAGGGAGGACAACCCTTGGGACATCAGCAGAACTTAGGCAAGACTAAAATATACAGCTGTCCCAACTGTCAAGCTGATACTCCCCATGTAATTAAGGGGCAAAGGAGTGAGACCTGTGCCCTCTTGTGCAGCAACTGCGGTACCGGTTCCCTGGTCCACAGCGATGAACTGTGCCTATACCAGCTGCACTGGGAGGAAGAGTTGAGACAGATCTTAGGTAGTTTAGAGCAGCGGTTAGATGATGAGCGGTATCCGGATTAGAATTCCGGAACAGGACGGAGGAAGGGGAGGGGAAGCCATTGAAGGCTCGGATGTATCTTTGGGGTTTGAGCCTCCTGCCCCACATAGGCAGCATCACCATCAGGCGCCTTGTTGAAGGGATGGGCAGCGAGGAAGCGGCCTTTCACGCTGAAGTAGAAGACCTCAAAACATACGGGGGCATCAGCTCCGGCAAGGCTGAGGCAGTGGTCAAAGTCCGATCTGCATTGAATTTGGCTGAAGAGTGGAATCGGCTTACCCAACGTGAGGACGTAGAGCTTGTTACATGGCTTGATGAGGAATATCCCCGAAGGCTTCGGGAAATCTACGATCCGCCGCCGGTCTTGTACTACCGAGGATCTCTCGGGTGTCTTGATGGACCAACTGTGGCCATTGTAGGGCGGCGGCGGGCCAGTCCCCGGGGGCTGGGATGGGCTAAGCGGCTGGGAAGGGCCCTTGGGGCTGCAGGCATCACCGTAGTCAGCGGGCTGGCCATGGGAATTGACGCAGCAGCCCATGAAGCGAGCTTAGAAACAGGAAAAACCGCGGCGGTGTTGGGAACCGGCCTGGATGTCGTTTATCCCAAGTACAATAGGCAGCTCTATGGAGATATACCTTCATCGGGGGTGCTCATTTCGCCGTTTCCCTTGGGAACCAGGCCGCAGCGGGGTAATTTCCCTGCCCGCAACCGGATTATCAGCGGACTAAGCAGTGCCGTCATTGTAGTCGAAGCCGGGGAGCGAAGCGGAGCCCTAATTACGGCTATGATGGCGGTTGAACAGAACCGAGATGTTTACGCAGTACCCGGTGATCCAGCCGACAGCGGTGCAGCCGGTCCAAATAGGTTGATCCAAGAAGGGGCCAAACTGATCATGGGCCCTGAGGACGTCCTGGAAGAGTTGTGTCTCAGCGGGCAGCTGAAGCTGCCCCTGGAGGAACCTGGAAAGGGGAGGTCCCCTGAAGCTTCATCCCGGGCTGCAGACAGCACCACCCAGGAGCTTCTCAGGATCTTAGCCAGCCCCCTGCATGTCGATGAAATAGCCGGTATGACTGGTTTGCCGGTATCAGTAATCAACAGCTCTTTGGTGAAACTAGAGCTTGCCGGACTGGTTGAACAGCTGGCTGCCGGGGTATTCCAGCGGGTGAGCTAAGTGGCTTTTCTGGAGGATAATGTTTACAAGGTCTGTCCCAGGGAATATAATAGAAGCAAATGTCTCGAGAACTGGGGGACGGACCAATGCAGCGGGTCATGAGGATCATCGAAAGGCTTATCACGGAGGTTTTGGATGACACCAAGGAATCCCTGACCGGACCCGAGATAATAGCGATGCTTTTGCGTGAAGGATATAATGCAGATGAAATCGAGCAGGCTTTGTCGCTGATCTTTTCTTTGCCTGAAGCCATCCAGGCGAGAAGCGAAGAAGTCGTCTACCCTGCTTGGCAGGATTCGATGCGGGTGTTCACTCCAGAGGAACGGGCAAAACTGGATGTTGAAGCTCAAGGGTATCTCCTTGGGCTGGTTGGTGCCAACTTGATTGACCAGGCTGAGCTGGAAGACATCCTGGGTGAAGTGACAGCCTTGCAGCTTTCCCAGGTAGGTATACCGGAACTGCAGTGGATTTTGGGCCGGGTTGTTGAAGATGAAGTGAGATCCTTCCTTCTGTCAACGGCGCCGGTGTACTCTTCCAGTGATAAGGCCGGCATTTGGTGGAATTAGCGGCTATTGTCATTGGAGAGTAGGTTATATTATGATGTCTCTTCGAGGGCTAACCGAAAAAGGTTAGCCCTTGTGATGGATATACTGTAGGAGGGCAGTAATGTGGGTAAATCATTGGTGATTGTGGAGTCCCCGGCAAAGGCTAGGACCATCAGCCGCTTTCTGGGTAGAAACTATACAGTCAAAGCCTCTGTCGGTCATGTTCGGGATCTCCCCAAGAGCCAGCTTGGAGTAGATGTCGAGAACGGCTTTCAGCCGAAATATATTACCATCAGAGGTAAGGGACCAATCCTAAAGGAGCTCCGAGATGCGGCGAAAAAGGCAGACCGCATCTTGTTTGCTACAGACCCTGACCGGGAAGGAGAAGCTATTTCTTGGCATTTGGCCGATGCCCTGAAGGTGGACGGCCAAAGTCCCTGCCGGATTGAGTTTAATGAGATTACGGAACGGGCGGTCAAGAACGCCATCAAGCAGCCCCGCCCCATCAATCAACACCTGGTTGACGCCCAACAGGCTAGACGGGTGCTTGACCGGCTGGTAGGGTACAAACTCAGTCCCCTGCTTTGGGCTAAGGTGAAAAGAGGCCTCAGCGCCGGCCGGGTTCAATCGGTAGCCGTGAGATTGATCTGCGACCGGGAGGCGGAAATTGAAGCCTTCGAGCCCCAGGAATACTGGTCGATAGAAGCTGAGCTGCAGCAGGCAGATGGGGAAAAGAAGGTATTTTCAGCTAAACTCCACAGGGCAAAGGGAAAGAAAATAGAGATCAATAATCAGGCGGAAGCAGAAGCCATCGTTGAGGAGCTAAAGAAGGCTCCCGTTGTCGTGCAGTCAGTGGAGCGCAGGGAACGGCGCCGCAATCCCGCTCCTCCCTTTACCACCAGCAGCCTTCAACAGGAGGCCTCCAGGAAGCTGGGATTTACGGCAAGGCGAACAATGATGGTTGCCCAGCAGCTTTACGAAGGACTGGAAGTAGGGTCAGAAGGTACTGTTGGTCTAATAACATATATTCGAACTGATTCTACGAGGATAGCCCCCGAGGCCCAGGAAGCAGCCCGCCAAACTATTCAGGAGCTTTTCGGCAAAGAATATCTTCCTCCCAAGCCGCCGGTGTACAAGAGTCGAGCCGGCGCCCAGGCAGCCCACGAGGCGGTTCGCCCAACATCAATGAAGCGACGGCCTGAAGATGTGAAGCCGTTTCTCACCCGGGATCAGTATAGGCTCTATCGTCTCATCTGGGAGAGGTTCATTGCCAGCCAAATGGCACCGGCCATTTTCGATACGCTGACGGTGCAGATTCAGGCTGGCGATTATGTCTTTCGGGCCACCGGCTCTAACATCAAATTCCCGGGATTTATGGCCCTGTACACGGAAAACACGGATCAACCCGAAGAGACCGAGGAAAAGGAAGGAATGCTGCCTGAGCTTAAGGAAGGCGAAAAGCTGAAGCTCCTGCAGCTTATTCCCAATCAGCACTTTACCCAGCCTCCGCCCCGGTATTCGGAAGCCATGCTGGTCAAGACCATGGAAGAGCTGGGAATCGGGCGTCCTAGCACTTATGCCCAGATCATTGATACCATCACCCGGCGGGGGTACGTAGAGCTGGTAGATCGGCGGTTTGTGCCCACAGAACTTGGTACCATCGTGGTGGATCTTCTTAAAGAGCATTTCCCCAATATTATAGATGTAGAGTTTACCGCTACCATGGAAAGTCAGCTGGACCAGATAGAAGAAGGCAAGGAGGAGTGGGAAAAGGTATTGGCTTCCTTTTGGCAGCCTTTCTCGAAGGAGCTTGAAAAGGCAGAGATCCACATGGAGGAAGTGGAGATCGCCGACGAAGAAACCGATGAAATCTGTGAAAAATGCGGCCGCAACATGGTGATTAAACAAGGCCGCTATGGGCGCTTCTTAGCTTGTCCGGGATTCCCCGAGTGCCGCAATACCAAGCCGCTCCTTAGAGAAATTGGAGTAGCCTGCCCGAAGTGCGATGGGCAGATAGTCGAGCGCAGAAGCAGAAGGGGCAGAACCTTTTACGGATGTACCAATTATCCCGACTGTGATTTTACCAGCTGGCAAAGGCCCGCAGGCAAGAATTGCCCTCGATGCGGTCAGTTTATGGTCATCAGGCGGCGCCGGGGCAAGGCGCCGGAGATGGTCTGTTCAGACAAGGAATGCGGTTATCGGGAAGAGATGCATGAGGAGGCGTAGTTTCTCTAGGGAGGGACTCACTTGGGTATTCGGTCTACTACCATTGTTGGAGTCTTGAGGGATGGCAAGGGTGCCTTGGCCGGCGACGGACAGGTAACTTTGGGTGATAAAGTAATCATGAAGCAAGGAGCCAGAAAGGTCCGGCGTCTCTACCATGGTCAGGTGCTGGCGGGATTTGCGGGAACAGCTGCCGATGCCTTCACCTTGTTCGAAAGGTTCGAAGCTAAGCTGGAGCATTTTAGGGGTCAGCTTGTTCGGGCCGCAGTGGAACTGGCCAAGGAGTGGAGAACCGATCGGGTGTTGAGACGCCTTGAAGCAGTGATGATTGCCATGGATGCCGAGCAAATGCTGATTATCTCCGGCAATGGAGATGTCATTGAACCCGATGAAGGCATTGCCGCCATTGGATCCGGGGGGCCCTATGCCCAAGCGGCGGCTGCGGCACTCCTTAGGTATACGGACCTGTCGGCGGCGGAAATCGCCAGGAATGCCCTGGAGATTGCAGCAGATATCTGTGTCTATACAAATAAGCACATTACGGTAGAGGAGATCGGGTGAGGATAGGGGGTGCAGGAATGGCTGAACTGACTCCAAGGGAAATAGTATCGGAACTGGATAAGTATATTGTCGGCCAAGACCAGGCCAAAAAGGTGGTGGCAATCGCCTTGCGGAACCGCTACCGGCGAAGGCGCCTGCCGGAGAATATCCGTGAGGAGTTCATGCCAAAAAATATCCTCATGATCGGGCCGACTGGTGTAGGAAAGACTGAGATCGCACGGCGCCTGGCTCGCCTCGCCGATGCTCCCTTTATAAAGGTAGAGGCGACAAAATTCACCGAGGTCGGTTATGTGGGACGGGATGTCGAGTCCATGGTCCGGGAACTGGTGGAAACCAGCATCCGCATGGTAAAAACTGAGCGGATGGCAGGGGTGGCAGACGCTGCCGCCAGGAACGCAGAGGATCGCCTGGTAAATATCTTGGTGCCCATGCCGGGGAGGGACCGGAGCTTCAACCCGCTGGAGGTGTTCTTTGGCCCCCGCCGCCCCGATGACTCCGCTGAATCTGTGGAAGCGGCGCAGAGGGAACAAATACAGCGGCAGAGGGAAGTAGTGCGCGAGCGCCTGAGAAACGGCGAATTGGATGACCATCCGGTGGAGATCGAAGTTGAGGACAATACTCCTCCTATGCTGGAGGTTTTCACCGGATCCGGTATGGAAGAGATGGGTATAAATTTGCAGGATATGTTCGGCAGCTTTTTCCCCAAGCGGGTGAAGAAGCGGCGGGTGACGGTCAAGGAAGCCCTGCGGCTCTTGCAGCAGGAGGAAGCCCAAAAGCTCATCGATATGGATGAGGTACAGGCAGAGGCGATATCCAGGGCCGAGACTGACGGGATTATCTTTCTAGATGAGATCGACAAGATTGTTGCCAAAGGGGGCAGCCACGGCCCAGATGTTTCCAGAGAAGGGGTACAGCGTGACATTTTGCCTATTGTCGAGGGCTCTACGGTGCTGACCAAGTATGGGCCGGTTAAGACTGACCATATTCTCTTTATCGCCGCCGGTGCCTTTCATACCAGCAAACCTTCTGATCTAATCCCAGAGCTGCAGGGCCGCTTTCCCATGCGGGTTGAGCTATCGAGCCTTACGGAAAAGGATTTCCGCCGCATCTTAACTGAACCGGAGAACGCCCTGATCAAACAGTATATAGCTTTGCTTGAGACCGAGAATGTTCAGTTGGAATTCACCGAGGATGCCGTTGATAAGATTGCTGCCTTCGCAGTGCTGATCAATGAAAGAACAGAGAATATTGGAGCCAGGAGGCTCCATACCGTGCTTGAGCGGGTTTTGGAGGACATCTCCTTCGAAGCACCGGAACGGGCCGGTGAGCGGATAATAATCGACGCAGAGTACGTTACAGAGCGCCTCGCCGATGTGGTGGAAGACCGGGATTTGAGTCGGTTTATCTTGTAGACAGTAAGGAAAATATATTTTTCCTAAATTCTGTCATAAACTGAGAGGAAAAAGAAGGAATTCCTTGAGGAATGTGGAAGAGCATATCCGTATACGTGTAAACTATTGCTAAGGGCAAAACCATCGAAAGACGGTGACGCAAAGTCGCGGGCCTAAGGTCCCTAGGGACTATGGTAGCCGGACCGCCAATAGCCGACTCACCAAAAGATATATACATTGGGGTTCGGGTCTACTGGCGTCCCTACTAGACCTAAACCCCATTTTCTAAATATAAGGGTTTGTGTGTTTGAGTACTTTCACAATGAGGGGAGGTATGGCAGTGGCTGGTTTTAATCTCCTGGGCAAAACAGGCAGTCTGCTCCACAAAGCCCTAGATGCCGAAAGTCTACGCTTTCAGGTAAGGTCCCATAACCTAGCCAATGTTAATACCCCCGCATATAAGCGGCAGGATGTGGAGTTTGAAGCTTACTTGGCAGCCGAACTTGACCGGAAAGAAGCTGTGGAGCTGCGTAGGACCCACCCGCGGCATCTAGGCGGTCACAAAAATAGCACTGCTCCCCGCATCGTGACAGACAATCGCACAACGATGCGGCTAGACGGCAACAATGTGGATATCGAGCAGGAAATGGTTGCACTGACCGAGACAGCGGTCAGGTACCAGGTATTGGCTGAGCAGCTAACCAGCAAGCTCAGGCAGCTGCGTACAGTGATTAGCGAACGGGTTAGTTAAGGGAATCCCATTTTGGGGGAGGGAGTAGCATGAGTATTTTCAATACATTTCGAATCAGCGGTTCTGCCCTGACTGCAGAGAGGCTGAGGATGGATACCATCGCCAACAATTTGGCAAATGCCAACAGCACCCGGACTGAAGCGGGGGGCCCATATCGGCGGCAGATGCCGGTCTTTTCACCCCGAACTGAATCACAGCCAAACCCCCATGGTTTTAGGGGAGCCGGTGTAAGGGTAATAGGAATTCATGAGGACCCGACGCCAGGGCGGCTGGTATACGATCCCGAGCATCCCGATGCCGACCCGGAAGGCTATGTTCATTATCCAAATGTAAATGTAGTGACCGAAATGGTAGATATGATTAGTGCTACCAGAGCATATGAGGCGAATATTACGGTAATCAATTCGGCCCGCAGCATGGCAATGAAGGCTTTAGAGATCGGCCGGGGCTAATTGGGCCTAAACGGCTAACGAAAAGTGTCTGATAATGTCGAGTCGCGTCATAAAGCAGCGAGGGTGATAGGCATGAGAATTGGTGCGATGACAAGGGAGCCAGTACTGCCGCCATCACGGCTGGGAACCGATAAGGCCAGTGAATCCCAGGGGTTTGCAGCGATTCTAAAGGATGCCCTGCTTTCCGTGGACGGCCTGCAGAAGGAAGCCGACAAATTGACGGAGGCCTTCATCAGCGGAGCCTTTGTGGAAATCCACGATGTGGTATTGGCGGCAGAAAAAGCACGGCTGGCCCTAGATCTGACAGTTTCTATACGCAACAAGTTGGTGGAGGCCTATCAAGAAATCATGCGGATGCAGATATAAAGCAGCTTCATGATTGGCAGCAAGAACCGGGAATCCGGCTGCCGCAGCAGGGATGGTGGCGTGTGTGAACGAGTTTCTCTCCCGTTTGCGGGAGCAAGTTACCAATATCTGGAAAGACATGGATAGGTCCCGTCGGTGGTTAATCCTCGGTATTACAGGTGGAGTGCTCTTTCTTCTTATTTTTGGAATCATTGTTCTGTCTAGAGAAAACTATGTTCCTGTGTTCACCGGCATGCGGACCAATGATGCAGCAGAGGTAGTGGCTTATCTTAAGGACAATAGCATTCCCTACCGCATCGGCCAGCAGGGAAGTGCCGTTTTGGTCCCCGAGAACCGGGTTCATGAGGTCAGGATGCAGCTAGCCAGTGAAGGCCTGCCCAAAGGCGGCGTGATTGGCTTGGAGCTCTGGGATCAAACTTCCTTGACCGAGACTGATTTTGACCGGAGGGTGAGACTCCTCCGGGCTCTACAGGGAGAGCTGACCAGGACACTCCTGGAGATAGATGGCGTTGAGAACGCCCGAGTACATATAGTTTTGCCGGAGGATAGTCTTTTCATAGATAGTCAGAAGCCGGCTACCGCTTCGGTGTTCTTGGTGTTAAGAAGGGGTCATGTTCTGCAGGATAGCCAAATACGGGGAATTGCCCATTTGATGGCCAGCAGTGTTGAGGGCCTGCAGCCCGATAACGTAACCATCATAGATAATTACGGCAATGTCCTTTCCGATCGCCTGGCCTCAAGCTCCGGTATCGTTAATAGCGGAAAGGTCTTGGAGCAGCTGGAAATTAAGCGAAACTATGAGAATGTCTTAGAGCGCAGCATTCAAGCAATGTTGGAACGGGTCTTTGGACTCGGCCGGGTGATCGTGCGGGTAACAGCTAACCTAAATTTCGACTATGAAGAGCTGCGGGAAAAACGCAGCGAACCGGTGGTCGGCAGCAGAGGCGTTGTGATCAGTGAAGAAATCCGGACAGAGACCTTTCGGGGAACTGATGCCGGCGGCGTTCCTGGGGTTGCAGCCAATGTTCCCGGTTATCCAGGGGTGGCGGCAGCCGGAGAATCTGAATATGAGAGGGAAGAAATAACCCGCAATTATGAGATTAGCGTCAGCGAGAAGTACCAGGTGAAAGCTCCTGGTGAGGTAAGAAATCTGTCAGTGGCTGTTTGGGTCGATGCAGAGCTGAGCGATGAAGAGAAAGATCGCATCGCAACCATGGTCTCTTCAGCAGCGGGTCTACAGCCGGAACGGGGGGACCTGGTACAGGTAGACGGCATGCCCTTTGCCCGAGATTGGGAGGCACCGGTGACTGCCCCGACCCTGGTTAGAGAGGACCGCTATGATTGGCGACTTATTCTGCTCTTGACGGTCGTTGCTCTAGTGCTGATACTGGCTCTTATCAGGCGCCGCAGGCGGGAGGATGAGCCGGTGGCTGAGCCTGTACCGGAGGTTGTTGCGTCCGTGGAGCCTGAAGAAGAGATTATTGAAAGGCAGCTCACCCCCGAAGAAGAGCAGCGCCTGCGGGTGAGAAGGGAAATCGAGCGGATGGCCAATGAAGATCCTGACGGTCTCGCCCGCTTGATTAGGGCTTGGATGACAGAGGATTAGTGTTGGTCGTTGGTGTGAAAAAGGGGGAAGAGGGTGCATTCGGAGATCAACATTCCAGCGAATTGCAGCCCGAGGATATGGCTATGAACTTTTCTGAGCTGACAGGCAAGCAAAAGGCAGCGATCCTAATGATCACATTAGGTCCAGATATATCCGCTAAGGTATTTCGCCATCTCAGGGAAGACGAGATCGAAGATCTTACTTTGGAGATAGCAGCACTGCCTAAGGTAGAACCTGAGTTCAAAGACATGGTCTTGTCCGAGTTCTACGACTTGTGCCTAGCCAGCGAATATATCTCCCAAGGCGGAATCGAATACGCCAAAGAGATCCTGGAAAAGGCCCTGGGACCGGAACGGGCCCATGAAGTGATCAGCAGACTCACGGCTTCACTGCAGGTCCGTCCCTTCGACTTTGCCAGGAAAGCTGACCCTGGCCAGCTGCTGAACTTTATCCAAAATGAACATCCCCAGACCATTGCCCTGATTATGGCTTACCTAAACCCCGAGCAGGCTGGGCTCATCCTTTCGGCACTGCCCGCAGAAAGGCAGGCTGATATTGCCAGGCGGCTGGCTACCCTGGATAGGACAAGCCCCGATGTTCTTCGGGAAATTGAAGGGACATTGGAACGCAAGCTTTCGACCTTCATGATTCAAGACTTTACAGCTGCCGGCGGGATTGAGGCCACGGTAGAAGTGCTCAATCGAGTGGATCGAGTGACAGAGCGGACAATTATGGAGACCTTGGAAGAGGAAGATCCGGAACTAGCCGATGAGATCCGCAAGCGGATGTTCATGTTTGAGGATATCGTTAAACTGGATGACCGGGCGATTCAGCAGGTGATCAGAGAAGTGGATACCCGGGACTGGGCTTTGGCACTGAAGACTGCCAGCGAGGAAGTTGCCAACCGGAGTTTCAAGAACATGTCCAAGCGGGCCGGCGACATGCTGAGGGAAGATATCGAATACATGGGTCCGGTGAGGCTGCGTGACGTGGAAGAGGCGCAGCAGCGAATTGTTTCTACCATTCGGCGTCTCGAGGAAACCGGTGAGATCATAATTGCCCGGGGCGGGGAGGATGAGATTATTGTCTAAGATCATCAAGGCCGATTTTAGGCCGATCTGGACGAAAAATGGTCGTGAGAATACAGGGCAGTATCCTCCAATTATAGTGGCATCGGAAAACACTGGAACCCCAGCAGCGGCATCGGCGGCAGCCATCGTGGATGCGGCGGCGGTAATCCGCACTGCCCGCATGCGGGCGGCAGAACTCCTGCGAGAGGCGGAAGAGCGGATTGTGGAGCTTGTCTCCGCCGCTGAAGAGCAGGCAGACAGCATTCGGCAGGAGGCAGAGGCGGCAGGCTTCGAAGAAGGCCGCAAGACCGGCTATGAAGATGGATATGCGGCAGGTCTGACTGCCGGCAAAGCTGCTGTGGAAGCCGAAATGCAGGGGAAAATGGCAGCCATTGAAGAAATAGCCCGGGAATGCCAAGAACTTAAGGGTCGAATTATAGCCCGGGCTGAGCGGGATATTGCGGTCCTAAGTCTTGCCATAGCCGAGAAGATCATTAAGCAAAAGATCGAAGATGACCCTGCAATTACCCTTAGTGTAATTCGGGATGTTACAGAACGGGTTCAGAATGCGGAGCAGCTTTCTATCAGGGTGCATCCGTATGTACTAGAGATAATAGACAGCCTTTCCCAGAAAGGTGACGAAGGAACCCTTGGCGGGAAAACCTCCGATTGCCGCTGGATTCCCGATGCAGGGGTAGAACCTGGCGGATGCGTTGTAGAAACGGAATTTGGCAGGCTTGATGCCCGGCTGGAGACTAGGTTTCTAAGTGTCAGCCAATCACTACTGCAGCTCTTGGAGGATGAGTGAACTTGGCCAGCGGTTTCCCCTTAGAAAAATACCTGGCCCGGGTCAAGACAGCAGAGGACGTTCGGGAATATGGGGAGGTAACCCAGGTCATCGGGCTGACCATTGAAGCCAATGGGCCCAGAGCCAATATTGGAGAGGTTTGTCAGATTTTCACCGAAGAGACAAGGAACAGGGGGATACCCGCTGAGGTAGTGGGCTTTCGGGATCGGCGCCTGATCTTGATGCCCTTGGGTGAGCTTGCGGGCGTAGGTCCCGGCAGTCTAGTGCAGTCCGGCCGGGGGCAGCTAACGGTAGAGGTTGGAGAAAGCCTCTTGGGAAGGGTGTTGGATGGGTTGGGAAGACCCTTAGACGGCACAGGTCCCCTGAACGGTGAGGCCCATTATCCCCTGCAAAATACTCCGCCGGACCCCCTGGAAAGGCAGAGAATCACAGAACCGCTGCCGGTAGGTGTGCGGGCCATAGACGGACTCTTGACATGCGGCAAGGGGCAGCGCATCGGAATCTTTGCCGGCAGTGGAGTAGGAAAAAGTACCCTTTTGGGGATGATGGCCCGTAATACCACCGCCGATGTCAATGTCATCGGTTTGATCGGAGAGCGGGGTCGGGAGGTCCGGGAGTTTATCGAACGGGATTTGGGGCCTGAGGGACTCGCCCGCTCTGTGGTGGTAGTTGCAACTTCAGATCAACCGGCTTTGATCCGCTTGAAAGGGGCATATACCGCCACCGCCATAGCAGAATACTTCCGGGATAAAGGATATGACGTCCTTTTCATGATGGATTCGGTTACCCGCTTTGCCATCGCCCAGCGGGAGGTGGGACTAGCAGTTGGCGAACCCCCGGCTACCAGGGGATATCCGCCATCGGTGTTCGCGATTTTGCCCAAGCTGCTGGAACGAACAGGCCCCGGCAAAACCGGAACCATCACTGCCTTGTATACAGTACTGGTTGAAGGCGATGACATGAATGAACCCATCTCCGATACGGTACGGGGTATTCTCGACGGACACATTGTCCTCAGCCGCAGGCTCGCGGACCGAGGGCACTACCCCGCCATCGATGTGCTGGCTAGCGTAAGCCGAGTGATGCCTGAAGTGATATCTAAAGAGCACCTTAGGGCAGCGGTACAGGTTAAGGAAATGATGGCGGCTTATCAGGAGATGGAGGATTTGATCAATATCGGAGCTTATCGAGCCGGCACCAATCCCCGGGTGGATAGAGCCATCAGCTTGATGGAGCCCATCAGGGATTTTCTAAAACAGGGCGTTACCGAAGGGAGCACTTTAGATGCGGCCCTAACGGGGCTGCTTGAACTGGCGGCGGGCTAGTTCCATTACCGCAGGCAAGGTAATCGGATTAGGTTACTGCCCAGCAGAGGGCTTAAATGATTCTACCAGTGGGTGCAGAGGGGATAGTCTTGGCTTTGGGTTTTCAATTTAGTCTGGAAAAGATACTTGAGCTCAGGGAACGGCTGGAGCAGCAAGCTGCCGCCGAGTTAAGCCGCCTTAAGTCCCTGGAGGCGGAGGAGAAGGAAAAACTGGCCATGCAGCGGCAGCAGCGGCAGGTGCAGCTGGAGGCGTGGCGAAACAAAATCCAAGGCACACTGGATTTGGATGAACTAGATGCCTACCGCCGCTGGCTGGAGGTGTTGGATGCCTCCATCGCCCAGCAGCAAGCCCTGGTTGAGGAACTGCAGCTGTCAGTCAAGCGGCAGACCGACGAATATCTGGCAGCCCGCCGTAAGCGCCAAGTCTTGGAGAAACTGCGGGAGCATGAGTATGAACGTTTCTGTCAGGAGCTTCTCAGGAAAGAGCAGCGGGAGCTAGATGATATTGCAGCTACAAGATTTGTGCAGCGGGAGGCGTCTTCTTCGTGAGAAAATGGCTTTTGGCAATAATGTTTTTAATCATAGCGGCTATTACCGCTGTTGGTGTTCTCCAAGCTACCGGGGTGATTAACCTGCGGCCCTTTATAGTAAAGCGGGTAGAATCCATTCCTGCTCTTGCTCCCCACTTGGAAATCTATCGTGCCGGACGGGATGGAGAACGTCGACTGCAGGAAGCCATGGCGGAATTGGATGCCGTTAGAGACGATCTTATCCAAAGAGAAATGGAACTCGATGCCAGGGCCAAAGCGCTGGCTGCTGAAGAAAGGAAATTAACCAGAGAGAAGCAGGCACTGGAGGAGGAAAAACAAGACCTCCTCAAGCTTAGGGATGAGGTAGAGACAGTTCGGTCTAAATTCCTGGAACTGGAACGGCTCCGTTCCATCTACGCTGAGATGAGGGGCCGGGATGCGGCAGCCATTATGCGGGAGCTGCGGCCGGAGCTCATAGCCTTTATCTTAGCCGGCATGGACCCTGAGACGGCGGGAGACATTCTGGCTAATCTAGATCCAAAACTGGCTGCAGAGATCACCCGCATGAGCTTAACTGATAAGAAGTAGAAATCAGGGGTCTTATCCCTTGATCTATAAACAACTAAGTGAAGGGAGGTGTGATGCAAAGGTGATGACAGATCTTATGTCTCCGGCGGTGCTTTCTTCCCAGAAAGAAGCCATGCCGGCGGGATCGGCCAAGGACCCTGCAAGATCAAGCCCAATGGGAGGGAAGGTCTTTGAGAAGACCTTGCGCCAGATCCTTTCCCAAGATGGAGAAAAAAACGCTGAAAAGACCGTTAACTCCGCTTCATCCGATGATGAAACGGGTAAGAAGACATCACCCGGTACGGACCACGGCAATGGCGCTTTGAGTCTTGTGTACCTTGGGTATATGGATTTGGACACGGCAGGGCAGCTGGATCTTGATGCCGCAGTGAAGGTGGACGTATCTCCCGGTGAGTCGGCAAAGGGTATTCTCTGGGCTTTTAGGGAGGTGCTTGGTGCCGAGAACGGCATACCGGCAGCGTTCCAAGATGGCCTGCCCTTGGACCCTGGGGCTGAAGAAGATAGGCTTTCCGGCGCCTCGACCCCGCTGCAGGAGGTTGATGCCGCTGCGGTGATTGCCGAGCCTCCATTCCATGGAGCAACGGCTGTATCTAGCGTCAGTGCTCCGGATACCCAAGGGGTGGACTTGGCAGGTAGAAACATGGGCCGAAACCCAATCCCAGGAGGTCTTGGCGAGAATCCCCTAGGTGATGGGGCATCCCTCTCCGGCAGAGGAGCAGTAATTAATGCTGTCTTGACCCAACCAGACAATGAGCCTGCTGATCCGGTAAGCGGGCATGTGTTACAGAGGACCCGACCGGGACTTGGGGGACTTAGAGGTTCCCGCAGAGCTGCCAGGACCGCCCTAAACAACGAAGGAACAGCTCCACAGGCGGAAATGCATGGGGAAGTTCTGGCGGATAGCCTAAGGAGCGGAGCGCTGGCTAGCCAAAATCCAGCGGTTTCGCCCTATATGAAGGAAGCTCTGGCAGGTGAAGGCGCTGTGCCAGAAGGCATGGACCTCGTGGGGGAAGTTCTAGCCATGGCCCAAAGCCCTGGAAACACCGTGGAAACAACCCCTGGCGGTTTCAGGGTGCGGTATATCCTGGAGAATGGAACTGAAAGCCTCTCTACGTCGGAGACAAAGGCAGCAACAGCAGCAGTTGAAGATGCAGTTCACGTCCCGAACCCAGAGATTGAAAACCCAGTCTCACCTCAAGGAGCAGGTGAGTATCCCGAAGCAGTTCTTGATGAATTGATGGACCAAGTCGGACATCCAGCCCAAGGCAGTGCCGCTGCATTCATGCCAGAGCATGGAGACTTAAGAGGGTATGAAGCAGTGGTCGAAAGCACTGTGGAACATATTGCACCAATTGAAGTCAACGGAGCGACCCAAGATGCAAAGAACAGTACAGTGAAAAGCAGGGGTACCACAATTTCCTATAGAGGTGTAGGTACGCTGGAAAACGCACCGGCATCACCAGCCGATCCTCTGGCTTCAGCTGAATCACTTAGTGGGATGAGTCCAGAAGCCGAGGGCGAGCCTGCCTTTCAGGACAACATCTCACCTGGATCTGAAATGGAAGTAGATTCCTGGGAGGCTGAGTCAAAGGGTGACAGCTCTCAAAGAACCAACGGACAGGAATTACAAGAGACGGGCCGCCTTGGCAGCCTTGGTGAACAAGTAAGCCAGACTGGAGCTTCCATTGATGTGGGAACCGAGCAACCAGTACAAGGTGCGGGCCTTAAGCCGCAGCATCCGGCACCGGGTGTACCTATCAGCCCCAGCCAAGTGGTTGAGCAGATTCTCCGGGGTGTGGAACTGAATGTGAAGGGCGAAAACGGCGAAATTCGCCTGCAGCTTAAGCCCGATAGTCTCGGTGAAGTTGAAGTTAGAATCGCAACTAATAACGGGATAGTTTCAGCGGAATTTATCGCTGAAAGCCAGCGGGTAAAGAGCCTCATCGAGGCTGGTTTGCCCCAGCTGAAGCAGCAGCTCATGGACCAGGGCCTGAATATCCAAGGACTCTCGGTGCAAGTAGGAGGGGGCAATACCTACGGTCGAGACCCTTATCCAAGGGGTGCGGAGACCGATGTTCCTGGTACTTGGCGGCAGAGCGGCAGCCGGCTGGTTCAAGGGGCAGCTGGAGGTACCCAAGCTCGGCAGTATCGATGGGGGAGCACCATCGATTACCGGGTATGACTTTACAGCAGCAGGACGGGAGGTGAAAACATGTATGTGACGATGAGTGGTACATCCGCTTACACTGCTGAGGCCGCGGATCCCAGAAAGCGAAACGAACTGGGAAAGCATGACTTTCTGCGCTTGCTTACCACTCAACTAAAATATCAAGATCCAATGGATCCCGTAAAGGACCATGATTTCATAGCACAGCTTGCCCAATTCTCTGCCCTAGAGCAGACCGAGAATCTCTCCAGAGTCATGGAAAGATTTGCTGAAAGTCAAGAGAAAATGGGGATTGTTGCCCAAGCCACAGGCCTTTTAGGCAAAGAGGTGGTAGTGGTGAACCCCGAAACCGGGGAGACAGCCACCGGCACAGTGAGTTCCATTAAATTTGCCGATGGAGTGCCCCAGCTGCAGGTAAATGGAGAAACCTATTTCCTTTGGGAAGTCCAGGCCATTAACGCAGCGGACTAGGGCAGGTTTTATGGGGCAAGAGAGGTGATCACTATGACTGATAAGCTGCCGGGACTGCACATGCGGATTCCGCCGCAGCCCATCACGGAGCGGTCGGTACCTAAGCCAGTCCGCAAACCGGAAACTGGCGGACCAGCCTTCCAGGAGATCCTTAAGAGTAAGCTGGAAACATCTACTCTCAAATTTTCTGGACACGCCCAGGCTAGACTCAGGCTCCGCAACATCCAGCTTGATGCTGAACAGCTAGGCAAGCTGGAACAGGCTGTGGAGAAAGCAGCTGCTAAAGGATCCCGAGATACATTGGTAGTCATGGACGGCAACGCGTTCGTGGTAAGTGTGCGAAACCGCACCGTAATTACAGTGGTTGACCGGGCTTCAGCCAAGGAAAACGTATTTACCCAGATCGACAGCGCGGTGTTAACCGATTGATTTAAGAACTTACAACACCCCGGAAAATGTATGAGGCTGGACCGGAGGGAGGCCTTAAGGAACTGCCGAACGACCGAAGCGGTTCCTGCCGGGGGATTAAAAGGAGTGGAAAACACCATGATGCGATCCCTTTTCTCCGGTGTAGCTGCTCTAAAGAACCACCAGATCAGAATGGATGTAATTGGCAATAACATCGCCAATGTAAACACGGTGGGATTTAAGAGCAGCCGTGTTACCTTTAGAGACATCTTGAATCAGACAATGAAGGCTGC
>JAAYHH010000135.1 GCA_012735435.1 Bacillota bacterium
ACATAAATCCTTGCCCGGTCCACAAACTGCATCGCCTACACCTCCCGGGTATTTAAAAGCCACACCCGCTAGCATCACACCGGGTGTGGCCTGATATACTTATGCCGGAAACCCCGACACTTAAGCTGTTACAGCACCGTTCTCGGGCAGCACACTGACCCTCTTCTTATCCTTCCCTACCTGTTCAAAGCACACATATCCGTCTATCTTAGCGAACAGGGTGTCATCGCCGCCTCTACCCACGTTGACTCCAGGATGGATTCGGGTTCCCCGCTGCCGCACCAAGATAGAGCCGGCACTGACGAACTGGCCGTCTCCCCGCTTGACGCCAAGCCGTTTAGAGGCACTCTCACGGCCGTTCCGGGAACTTCCGCCTCCCTTTTTCCTGGCAAACAACTGAAGATTCATCCGCATGGTATCGCACCTCCTCATGCTGCCCCACCCAACCAGCATTCCGATGCCCAGCGGGGCAAAAGCTACGTGCTCCTCACCTGCACACTCACATAATCGCTGTACGCTTCTTCAATGGCCTTCAGTCCCACCAGCATCGTCTGCAAAATGGCCTCCACCTTTGGCTGTCCAGCCTGATCTGGAGCAAGATAGCACTCAAGATGCCCATCAGCAATTTCTGTTTGTGGGACAATGTCGGCCGCTTCTTCCAATCCTAAGACCGCCGTTTGGAGGAGAACAGACACAGCCGCACAGACTATGTCCTGTCCGTGGGGGGCAAAGCCCGAATGCCCTTTAGCGGCAAACCCATGTATCCTTCCAGCTGCATCTGTATAGACCTCAATCCTAACCACCGGCGCCTCTCCTAGGCATTGATCTTTTCAATGACCAGCTCTGTAAAGGGCTGACGGTGGCCGGTCTTCTTGCGGTAATTCTTCTTGGGCTTGTACTTAAAAACTATAACCTTCTTGCCCTTAGCATTCCGCTGTACCCGGGCGACGACGCTGGCACCCTCAACCAATGGCCGGCCGATCTTGGTCTCTTCGCCGTGGACCATGAGAACTTCATCGAGAACCACCTGGTCACCGACTTCGGCAGACAGCTTCTCAACCCGGATGACGTCGCCTTCCCGCACCTTGTACTGCTTGCCGCCAGTTTGCACGATAGCAAACACTGGACGCACCTCCTCCATCATAGACTCGCCGAGATCAGGCGGCTTTGATCAGCACTTAAAGCCCATCCCGAGCGGTTTCGGAGCCGAGCCTGTCAAGGCTCAGACACCTACAGACCGAGTTTACCATGACCGTCTAGGCCTGTCAAGACAGCATTCTGCCCTTGGCATAGGTCCGAAACACCTTTGTGATCTCAACTGTCAGCCTTTCCCCTACCCGGCGGCCGGCACCCTCAATATCCACCACATAGCCGTGGAGCCGGGATATACCGTCTGCTGGATTGGTCATATGGGGCTCCTCCACCTCTACATTGATAATCTGACCTTCCCTCACCGGGACTGCCATGGCCGCCAGGACGTCTCTATTGCCGGCATAGACAATCTCCACATCCTCCAAGTGCCGATCTTCAGAGCCCCGGACGAAAATGGTCTTGCCGGTGATCCGCTCAAGTTCCTTGAGATTTGCGCCCCCTGCGCCAATCAGCATGGCTGCGACTGAAGGATGCACTTCAACCATCATGGCTTCCACATCGTGTTCCCGGGCAAACTGCTTAATCTCCCGTTCTATATTAAAAGCTAAAGTCTCCTCCGACAAAACCCTTCCCGTCCCACCGCAGTAAGGACAGGGCCTCTGCAGGTAATCTCCGATATTCTGCCGGGTCTTTTTCCTGGTCATCTCCACCATGCCCAGGTTGGTAAAACCCAGGACGTGGGTTTTGTTTCTATCCTTTTTCACTTCCTCTGCCAAGACAGCCAGCACCTTTTCTTCATCTGATGATGATGCCATATCGATAAAATCAATAATGATAATACCGCCGATATCCCGCAGCCGCAGCTGCCGGGCGATCTCCTTGGCTGCTTCCAAGTTGGTCTTAAGGACTGTGTCGGCAAGATCCTTGCTGCCGGTGTACTTCCCGGTGTTGACATCAATGCTGGTCAGAGCTTCAGTCTGGTCGATTACCAAATACCCGCCGCTTTCCAGCCAAACCTTCCGCTTCAAGGCCCGCTGCAGGTCTGCCTCCACGCCGTAAAACTCAAAGATAGGTATGTTTTCATCGTGATAGTAAAAGACCCGGGAACGGAGATGGGGTGCAAGGGTATCCAAGATCTCCAGAACTTTTTGGTATTCCTCCCGGGAATCGACGATGAAGCGGTTGAACTCCCGGGAGAAGCAGTCCCTAATCAGCCTAAAGACCAGATCATGGTCCTTGTACAGCAGGGCAGGAGCACTGCTCCGTTTCCCCTGCCTCTGGATCTGTTCCCAAACTTTGGTGAGAAACTTGATATCTTGTTCCAATTCCTCCTGGCTCTGCCCCTCCGCCAGGGTGCGGACAATCAATCCCATCCCTTTGGGCTTTAGTTCTTTGGCCAGCTTTTTCAGCCGCTCCCGCTCTTTCTCATCTTGAATGCGGCGGGAAACCCCCACATGCTCAACGGTGGGCATCAGGACCAAATACCGGCCGGGGATGGTAAGGTGGGTCACCACCCTGGCTCCCTTGGTCCCAATGGGCTCCTTGGTAACCTGGACGATAATGGACTGTCCCTGTTTCAGGACATCGCTTATGCCCCTGGCCTTAGACCTTCCGTTCTTGGCCTTGCCTTTGCCGTTGGCCACCAGCTTCTCATAATCCCTGGCATCATCGACATACAAGAAGGCATTCCGTTCCAAACCGATATTGACAAAGGCCGCGGACATGCCGGGCAGCACATTTTCTACTTTTCCTTTGTAAATGTTGCCTACCACCCTTTGCTGACCGGCTCTCTCGATATATACCTCAACGACCCGCCGGTCTTCCAAAAAGGCAGCTCTGGTTTCCCGGCGACCGCAGTTTACGATAATATCCTTACCCATAACGCTCCTCCTAGTGATGAGCCACGTCCAATGGGGAAAGCAAACGTGAACCTTGGGCAATGAACAGTCCAGAGCGGTGAATCCTAGGCTGTCCAAAAACCCAGGGAAATTGATCTGCAACCTCTTCCGGTCTGACATTGCCTCTGCTGCCGGTCTGAACCAGCAGCGAAAGGGTACCTGCTCCTGCTCCCTCCTCGAGCACCTCCAGGGAGAATATCCACGGACGAATGTTGATTCTTCTCGTTTGCTTCTTCCCTGGCCGCTCAATCCAAATCTCGTCGCTGTCTAATATCTGCTGAACGATTGATGACAAACCTCCATCCTGCCCCAGTTCTCCGGTGATAATATACTGCGCCCGATCTATAACCGACATCAAAGGGGCAGTATCCGCAGGGATAACCTTTGCTTCCTTAAACCTTATCCCGGAGGGCAGATTCTCATTGATGGCCCTCAAGAATTCATTAATCCCAAACCCATCAGAAAACTCCATGTCCACATACTCAGCACTACTGGTGATCCCTAATGCCAATGCCGAACCAAAGGCGATCTTCGGCCTGGGATTGAACCCCTGGCTGTAAGCCACCGGCAAGCCGGCCCGCCGCACCGCCCGTTCCACCGTCCTGGCCAGATCAAGGTGGGAGATGAAGCGCACCGGCTCTTCTTTGGTAAATCTAGCTCTGATTTTCACTTGGTCCCTCTCCCCCCACCAGCTCATTTCTAACATCAAAGTCCTGGCACAGGCGGCATCCGGTGCAGCCTTCAAAGCGGCAATCTGGAGTCACTTGACCTGCCAGTGCCCGTTTCCATTCCCTAATCAGAAATCTCTTGCTGATGCCGCTGTCAATGTGGTCCCAAGGCAGGGTTTCCTCCAGGTCCCGCTCCCGATGACTGTAGAAATAGGGATCCAAGTCAGCTTCGGCAAAGGCCTCCATCCACTTGGCAAAATCAAAATGCTCCGACCAGCCGTCTAACCGGCAGCCTTTCTGCCATGCCCGGAGGATCACATCCGCAACCCTGCGGTCACCTCGGGCCAGTACCGCCTCCAGCAGGCTCTCATCCACATAGGTCCAGCTGAAGGCAATGGCTCGATCCCTGAGGAGCCTGCGCAGGTGGTCCTGCCGCCGCTCCAGCTCCTCCAAAGGTGCCTGGGAGACCCACTGAAAGGGAGTATGGCTCTTGGGTACGAAGGAGGCCACACTGACACTGATCTTCACCCTGCCGGCCTTGCCTTCCTTGCCCCGGATCTTTCGTCCCAGCTCCAAGACCTTCTGGGCTAGTTCTGCTATCCCGGTCACATCATCCAGGGTCTCTGTGGGCAAACCGATCATGAAATAGAGTTTAACAGCATCCCAGCCGGCTTCAAAGGCGGCAGTAGCTGCAGCTAAGAGATCGTCTTCGCTTACATTCTTATTGATCACATCTCTGAGCCGCTGGGTCCCTGCCTCTGGAGCAAAGGTGAGGCCGGTCTTTCTCCCTGATTGAATTCTGTCTGCTAAGCCCACAGAAAAGGAGTCTAGCCGCAAGGACGGAAGGGATAATCCGATACCGCAGCTGCGGTAGCTGGCCAAAAGATCATCGACTAAGGGTTCGATGCCGCTGTAATCGCTGGTGCTTAAAGACGTGAGAGAAATCTCCTCATAGCCTGTACTGGCAACAAGGGCCTCAGCCTGCTTACGCAAAGTCTCCCGCCGGCGCTCCCTCACGGGACGGTAAATAACACCGGCCTGGCAAAACCGACATCCCCTGGTGCAGCCCCGCATCACTTCCAGCATGACCCGATCATGGACTACATCGATGTACGGAACGACAAATTGATCGGGAAATACTGCGGTATCTAAGTCCTTGACTACCCGCTTCTGGATCCGGTCCGGCACACCACTGCGGTTCGGCGTAACTGCCTTTACTGTGCCGTCGGCATGGTAATCTACGTCATAGAAGCCGGGAACATAGACCCCCGGAATGGCCGCAGCTTTAAGCAGGAACCCTTCCCGGTCCGAGCCTTCCAGCTTCCACTCTCGATAAGCCTCTACCAGCTCAATGACTACTTCTTCCCCATCGCCGATGACAAACAGGTCAAAGAACGGCGCCACGGGCTCAGGATTGAACACACAGGGCCCGCCTCCCACGACAAAGGGATCCCCAATAGAACGCTCCGCCCCGCGGAGGGGGATGCCGCCTAAATCCAGCATATTTAGGATATTGGTATAGCTCAATTCATACTGGAGGGTAAAACCCACAAGGTCGAATTCCGACAGGGCATGCCGGGTTTCCAGGCTGAAAAGAGGTAGCCCGTGCTCCCGCATCTTGGCTTCCATATCCACCCAGGGAGCATAGACCCTCTCGGCCAGAGTATCCTCCCGCTGATTGAGCAGGTAATACAAGATCTTATAACCCAAATGCCCCATCCCGATATCGTAAATATCGGGGAAGGCCAAAGCAAATTTCACTTCCGTTTTGTCCCAATCTTTCCGGACAATATTCCATTCATTCCCTATATAACGACCGGGCTTGGCCACACTGGGCAAAATCCGGTCAAGGAGCTTATCTTGCTGCATACACGCACTTCCTATTCTCGGCTAAAAAGCTGCTGCCGATAATTATTATGACAATAACCAGCTGCCTCCATCCCCAGCCAAACTTTGCCGCCCTTGAAGAGGGAGAGGCTGCGGGTTCACCATCTCCGCCTTGTCCTTTCTTAGTTCCCACAGCGGGTACCTCAATAAACCCTTCAGTCAAAATCATAACGAGCGGCCACAATTGCCTCCAGAGGGGTATCAATACCCTGCTCGAAAAAACTAGTTACCACTTCCATCTCAGTGGCAATACCCTCCACGTCTCCCGCTGCGTTGATCATCAAAACCACATGATACCGCTTGGGCACAAAGTGGCGGACGATGTCTTTGACTGGAACGTCTCCATAGGCAACCAGCTGTTCCGCAGGCATTATTCCTGCTTCGTCTAGTTCCTGTTTCTTTCTGGCCAAATACCGAACAAAGACATATCCGGCCATCCGCTGCTCCCTGCCGGCAGAGAGATATATAAAGAAGGCTAAGACCGGCAGCGAAACACTGGCAAGGCCGTAATACACCCCTGCTGCCCCAGCAGCACCCAAGATTACCGCCAATACTCTGCCGATGAAAGCTGCCCGCTCCGTTGCCCGGCGGTATCCCAGCTTCAGAGCCAGATATGCCCGGAGCACCCTGCCTCCATCCAGGGGGAAGGCAGGCACCAGGTTAAACAGCCCAATTACACAATTGGCCCTTAAGAAATAGTCAAGCCACTGCCCGGGAACGACTTCATACGGTGCCACAGCCAAGGCCAAGATGCACAAGACACCGTTGGTCAGGGGCCCGGCCAAGGCAATTACTGCTTCAGCAAAGGGGTCGGGGTCGTGAAATCCCTCGCTGCTGGCTACGCCTCCAAAGGGGAACAGTTCTATGGTTGAAAACTGCACGCCGTAGGCGGAAGCAACCAGCGTATGGGCCAATTCATGGAGAAAAACGATGGTGAAAAGAATCAGGCCTTGGGGAAGATACCCCGTTATCCCCAAGAGAATCAGCAATATAACAAAAAACGGATTAAATACTATCCGTATACCGCCTATCTGCCCGACCTGCATGCTTTGCCGCCACCGCCTATCACCACCGGTCGAATTCCACATCACCTTTATTTCACTAAGGGCCCATTATTAATACATTTATAGGCCGCTAAGGTCCGAGGATTAATATATTAATATTAGCGGTGGGGCCTCCGGTAGTACCGCAGCAGGGTCTCCCTTGCAGCTACTGGAACATGATCTTTCGGCGCCGCATATACACATTGAGAAGGAGACCGATTCCAGCCATGTTGGTCAATAGTGAACTCCCCCCGTAACTGATAAAGGGCAGGGGGATTCCCGTTACCGGCATCACTCCCAAAGTCATACCGATATTGATGATCAGATGAAAGAGAAGCATTGCTACAACACCTGCGGCCAGGTTTGCTCCATAGTCATCCTTGGCCAGGACCATGATCTTCAGTCCCCGCCAAAGAAGAAGCACATACAGAACCAAGAGGAAGAAAGAGCCCAAGAAGCCCAGCTCCTCTCCCACCACTGAAAATATAAAGTCAGTATGGTGGGCCGGCAGGAAATTTAGCTGGGCTTGAGTTCCCTGGAGGAGTCCCTTGCCAAAAAGTCCCCCGGAACCGATAGCGATCATAGATTGAATGACATTCCAGCCGGCACCGGTCCTATCGCTGTAGGGGTCAAAAAAGACCAGTATGCGGCTGATCTGGTGAGGCGCAAGAATAGGGACAATCCCCCGGATACTCAAAAAGGCCGCTGTACTAAACAGTGCCAATCCTGCACCGGCAATGCCCAGCAGGTGGCGATGGTCAGCACCGGCCATGAACAGCATTCCAAACAGCACGCCGATAAATACCATGGCGGTACCGAAATCCGGCTGCTTGAGAATCAGCAGCACAGGTATCCCGACGTGAATAAAGGGAGAAATCAGGTCAGTCAGCTGATCCAGGCTGTCTTTCTTGTCCAGGTGCTTAGCTAAAGTAATGATCACACCAATCTTGGCGAACTCTGCCGGCTGTATCCCCACTGACCCGAACCGAAACCACCCCTGGGTTCCACTGACACTCCGGCCAAAGATCAATACCAGTACTAGACTAGCTAGTGTTCCGAGGTAGATGAAACGGTAATAATGCCCCAAGACATTGTAATCCA